>JBDSPC010000513.1:0-19123 GCA_039914485.1 Nocardioides sp. | reverse complement strand
GCATCAACGGCCAGGTCTTCGTCGTGTACGGCGACATGGTGGCCCTGATGGACTCGCCCAAGGTCGAGCAGAAGTTCACCGCGGCGACCGGCACCTTCTCGGTCGACGAGCTCGACGCCCAGCTGTCGCCGTACTTCACCGGCCGTTCGCCGTACCAGAACTATGCGGCGTACAGCGTGGCGGAGCTCGACACCACCGGGATCGAGAACATCGCGAACTGAGGGGGTCGGCGTTTCGTCACGGAGCTCGCCGTCCCCGTACGTTCGCTGGATGCCTTCCTCCACGACGACCGGACGCAGCACCAGTCGGCTGACCTCCATGTCCTGGTGGTTTCGCTCCGCGGACGGACGGCTCACGCTCTGGCAGCCGCCGAACCCGGCGCTCTGCGTCTGGATCGCCGCGGCGGCGCTCGGGATGCTCCCGCTGTCCGCCGCACACGCGGACGCTGTCGGTGGCGTACGGCGCGGAGCACTGCTCGTGTGGGCGCTCGATGAGGTCGTTCGCGGAGCGAGTCCCTTCCGGCGCCTGCTGGGCGCGGTGGTCCTTGCCGCTCAGCTCGTCTCCCTCGCGATCAGCTGACCGCGACCGGAATGCGATGCGGCCGAACGGCCACACCATCTTGACCTGACCCGTACTGTCGAGGGATGGACCAGAGGGAACGTCCACTGCGTCTGGCCATCGTGGATGACTATGCCGTCGTGATTGCGGGAGTGGCGTCATTTCTGGCTGATGAGCGGATCGACGTGGTCGAGACCGGCGCATCGTTGCCGGTCGTCAGCGATGTCGACATCGTCCTCTTCGACACGTTCGGGCAGGTGACCGGCAACGGCATCGACCTGGAGGACTACATCCGCAACGGCGGCGGCGCGAAGGTCGTCATCTACAGCTGGAACCTCGAGCCGAGCCTGATCCAGCAGGCGATGGCCGGCGGTGCCGCCGGATACCTGTCCAAGGTGCTGACCGGCCCCGTCATCGTCGAGGCACTCGAGCGGATCATGAAGGGCGAGACCGTCATCATGACCGGGGATGACGAGACGAGTGTCGACGGCGCGGGTGACTGGCCCGGTCGATCCGTGGGGCTCTCGCCACGCGAGGCCGAGGTGCTGGCACTCATCGCCAACGGCCTGAGCAACCAGGACATCGCCGAGCGCGCCTTCGTCAGCCCCAACACGATCAAGAGCTACATCCGTTCGGCCTACCGCAAGATCGGCGTGGAGTCGCGGACCCAGGCAGTTCTGTGGGCCGTGGACAACGGGTTCGTGCCGAATCGCAGCCGCAACATCGATCGTGACCTGCGGACGCGGCCCCCGGCCCCTGAGCAGGCGCTCGCCGGCGTACCGAAAGCATCAGCACCGCAACCCTGATCACCCGGGGCAGGTGCCCCCGGTTCGCTCGTAGATCGCGTTGGCCCCGGCCGACAGCCTCGCGACACGCGGGCCCTCGACCTCGAGCCCGAGGAGCAGCATGCAGCGGCCCTGCGTCCAGTAGAGCTGACCGATCGCGTTGCCGTGCAGGTCGGGTCCCGTCCATCCGGTTGCGCCAGGAACGTCGGGAACCCGGAACCGCTTGACCTTCGTGCCGGGGATCTGGAGCTGGATCGCCTCGTCGCTGATCTCATAGGCCATCCAGTCGCGTGCCCCGGCCTCGGACTCGAACAGCATGACGCTGCTGACGCCGGCGCCGCGGTCGCCCTCGGCGGGCTGATAGGTCGTCGAGATGAAGCCACTGCGCCGAAGCAGTTCGGCGCCTTCGTCAGACAGGTCGAACGGTTCCCCCGAGTTGGCCTGCGGCGACGACAGCGGCGTCAGGCCCGGCACCTCGTCGACCTGCAGGAGGTACTTCTCCACACTGGGTGGCGCGTCGGTCGCGGCCGCATCCGTCGTGCTCGCGGCCCGGTCCGGTTGACCTCCGCAGCCGACCATGAGCACGCCGAGGAGTCCTGCGAGACCAGCCCGGGACCGACGAGGCGCCATGTCTCACCAGGGCTCAGGGCCTGGAAACCGCGACTTCGCTGACGGGCGTGACGGTGCTCGGGCAGCGCTTGAACCCCGGCGGGAGTTCGAGCCGCCCTCGTCTCGTGGGCAGAGGTCGGGACTGTGAACCTGCGTGATGTGGAAGAGCACTGATCCTCCTCAGACGACTGAGGTCTCTCACGATCCACCCGGGTGCACCCCGCCGCAATCATCAAATTGTGGCGATCCGGCGGGCGAGAGGCACGAGAAGTCGCGTCGGTTGGTGCACTGGAGCGATGGACGCGGCCGAGCTCGAGTGGATTGCGTGGACCACGCCGATCACGACCTCGTTCGGTACGGCGGTCGCAGCCTCCGACCTCAGCGGTCGCACCGTGGCCTGCCGCCAGCACATCCTGGGCGACACGATCAGCATCGTGACCCCGCTCGTCGACGCCGGTGCCCGGGTGCGGATGGCGCCGTGCAACCCCGACAGCACCGACGATCGCGCCGTCGCCCACCTGGCGTCCATCGGCGTGGAGGTCCGCGCATGGGCCGGGATGAGCGCAGTTGAGCTCGACGACTCCTTGACGTGGCTGGTCAGCGAACCCGCCGATGCCCTGTGCGACATGGGTGGTGACCTGATCGCTGCCGCTGCTGCTGCCGGTCACCGACCGGCGGGAGCGCTCGAGGCGACGACGACCGGTCTGCACCGCCTCGATGGACTGGAGATCCCGTTCCCGGTGCTCGACTGGAACGGGATCGCCCTCAAGGAGCTGATCCACAACCGTCACCACGTCGGCGTCGAGACCTGGCCGGCCTTCTCGGCCATCACCGGTCTCGCGTTGTACGGCCGCGAGGTCGTCGTGGTCGGGTTCGGGCCGGTGGGTCAGGGCGTCGCCGCTCGTGCCCGCGATCTCGGCGCCGTCGTCACCGTGGTCGATCTCGATCCGGTGCGGCTCGTCCAGGCACGACACGACGGGTCCCGCGTGGCGACTCTCGAGTCGGCTCTTCACTCGGCAAGCGTGGTCGTCACTGCCACGGGTTTCGACGGCGTGCTCGGAGCATCGCAACTGGCCCAGGTCGCCGACGGCGCGATCCTCGTGAACGTCGGCCACAGCGACCGAGAGATCGACGTCGACTGGCTCGACGGCCACCCGAGGACTCACATTCGACGGCACCTGGAGCGCTTCACGCTCGACGATCGATCGGTCTACCTGCTCAACCGAGGCAGCCTTGTCAACCTCGCACCCGGACTCGGGATCGGCGCTCCCCAGCTGTTCGATCCGTTCGCGGCGATCATGCTGCTCGGGCTCGAGGCGATCCTGAGTGGGCAGACGACCGGTCTGCCGAACGGGGTCCAGCGCTACCCACGCGCGCTCGAGGACCGGGTGGCGCGGGCCCTGGTCGCAGGCTCCGCGTGACCGCTGCGCTGGGTCTGGTCTGGCAACGTGCAGAAGGCCTGCTTGACCGGTCCCGTTGCGAAGGTGGACCCTGAAGAGGTCCCGCTCGGGGGACGGATCGCTCTTCTCCCGCACCACGAGGTCTCGACATGGACGACCTGGTCACCGACGAGACGACGACGTTCCTCGTCCATCGCACCTATGCCGGCGACGCCGCCGAGACCACGGCTGCCCTGACCGAGGAGCTGCCTGCGCTGGCGGCCTCGGGCTACCAGGTCGTCGGCCAGTCGTGGGAGCCCGGGCGTCGGTCGTGGTGGTGGTGGTTGCTCGCCGTGCTTCTGATGCCCTTCGTGGTCGGCATCGCGCTGCTGGTCTACTTCCTGCTCAACCCACCGCCCGGACGGCTGGCTGTGAGCCTGACCTGGACGGGCTTCCCGGACACGCCGGAACCCGGCTCGCTGCTCCAGCCGGGCGCCGTGGCGCAGGTCCTCGGGAAGGTGCAGGCCAGCAGCGGCAGCGAGGTGCGCGACGAGCTGGCAGCACAGCTCGAGGCGCTGCAGGAATACCTGGCTGCCCTGGCTGCCGACTCCCGAGCCACGCTCGGGGGTGACGCGAGTGCCGCCGGGCGCCTGCGGCGCTGCCTCGCGGGCGACGCGACGACGCAGCTCACTGCGGATGAGCCGCACGAGTTGCCGGGATCCGGACTGGACTCCGTCGTCGACCGCGACCAGCTTGCCCTTCTCGCGGCCGGGACCACCTGGGCCGCCACCAGCTCCGCGGAGGCGCAGGGAATGCTGTCGACCCTCGCGCACCAGCTCGCGCCCCTCGCCGCCGTGCAGGCGGCCCTCGCACCCGGCGTACCTCCCGTCCAGATGCAGATGATGATGGCGGGCGGTGGCCTCGGGCTCCCGGTTCTCGGCGGCGGAGGCCTTCCGGGCCTTGGCATCCCTGGTCTCGGGACCGGCGGGCTCGGCGGTGGCCTCCCCACGGGCGGCATCGGCGGACTGACCGGACTCGGGCCGCGGCCGCGGCCGTTCTTGCCGTTCCCCATCGACTGGTTCCTCCCGAAGCCGCGGCCGGTGTGGCCGTTCCCCTTCCCACCCGGCGACTGGGACCACAAGCCGATCTTCGTGCCGCCCTTCCTCTACGACACCGACAAGATCTGTGCGCAGCTCGCCGTGTTCTTCATGTTCACGATCCAGAAGACCTCGACGAAGTACCGGATCACCTCGATCAGCCCTGAGGCGACGTGCGCCGGCGGCACGATCCGGCTGCGCGGGACCGGCTTCGGCCCCGGTGGCGTCGTCCTCTTCCCGTCGATCCACGGGCCGGGCGCACACCTCCCGGCCAACCCGATCACCTGGACCGACACCGAGATCACCGTGATCGTGCCGGGCGACGCGGCGTCGGGCGAGATCCGGCTCCAGATCATCGAGAAGACCCTCGCCGTGTGCCGCATCCTGCTCACCGTCTTCCGCCTCGGCACCGGCATCGCCTTCACCGGCGGGCAGAGCCGGGTGTTCTCGATCACCGTGAACGGCGAGCCACCGCCTTCCTGTCTGCCGCCCGACACCGACGTGAGCATCGAGTGGGTCACCACCGTGGCCGCCAGCCATGCGGTCTCGATTGCGATCACCACTCCGGGCCGGCCCCCGACCCTGGTGAACCGGATGGCGGTGGGCGCCGACAGCGTGATCTATCGGACGCCGAACGTCTCGACCCCGACGACGTTGACCGTCACGGTCATCGTCTCTGGTGGGTGCCACTCGGCCGCGCCGGCACGGACCGAGACGTTCGCGGTCTCCGTGCCCGCGAAGTTGTCGGTGCGCGGCATCGAGGTCACGCAGGGCGTCCAACACTTCCAACTCGCCTCGCCAGTGCCGCCGAGCGTCGTGACGGTGGCCGGCAAGGACACGATCGTGCGTGTCTATGTCGGCTGCGACCGCAACGGATTCGCCCAGGACCAGCTCGAGGTCATGGGCAGCCTGCGCATCGAGAACGGCCCGACGTTGATGCCCGTTGGCGTGACCGGTACGACGACCGCCAAGCGCTGGACCTCCATCAACCGCAACCTGATCGGCGACACCCTCAACTTCCGGATCCCCGCTGCGTGGTGCGTGGGCACACAGCGACTCTTCGTCAACGTCTGGGGCACGGACGAGGGTGGCACCCACCACGCGTACGGCGACGTGTTCTGGAGCTGGGAGGTGCAGCCGGCGTTGAAGGTCCGCTACGTCCGCATCCGCGACGGGCGACCCGGCTCCGCAACCCCCGGACAGATCCCCAGCGACGCCCAGGCGCGCGCCATCGTCACCCAGGCGTTCGATCAGCTGCCGTCGCCGCCGCTGGACATCGCGCCGGCCTGGCTCACCGAGTGGAACACCAGCCAGGACTGGCTGGACGCCGAGGACGGCCAGCAGAACCTCCTCAACCACGTCAACGACCAGCACAACTGCACGCTCTGGGAGAGCGTCTGGCCCTGGTCGGACCCGTGCCCGGCCAACGACGGCGCGAAATGGGTCGGCGTGTACTTCGAACCGACCGGTGGCGGCAAGGCCAAGCGCGACGGCAACACCTGCGTCGTCGGCCTGAATCCCCTGCACGCCGGCCACGAGCTCGCGCACACGCTGGGCCTCAAGCATGTGCTGACCGGCGACGGCGACACGGTGCCGAAGGGTCCCTACGACACCTTGCCGATCAACGGTTTCATCATCGACACCCCCGTCGACCCGACTGCCCTGGTCACGTTGCCGGTGCCGACGTTCGACCTGATGAGCTACGCGAGGTCCCGCTGGATCAGCCCGCACAACTGGGACCGCCTGAGGGGGATCATCTGATGGCCGACACCGAGACCGTCTACCTGCGCGTCGCCGGAGTGGTGCGGCCGAACGGCCGCTACCAGGCCCGGCCGGGATGGTTCACCCGCCATGTCGTCTTCCAGCCCGGCGACGAAAGCCCGTACGAGGCCCAGCTGCTCGACACCCTTGGCCGGCCGCTCGCGCGGGCACGGATGTCGGCCGGAGTGGACGGCTGCGGTCCCTGGACGCCGACCGGCCTCAGAGAGCTGGCGGCATACCTCCCGATCACGGACGAGGCCACCGAGGTCGTCGTCCTCGACACCGAGCTCGACAGCGAGCTCGATCGTGCCGCGATCCACCGCGCCCCGCCGCTGCTCGAGCTGGTGGAGGTGACGCTGACCGGCCCGAGGCTGCGCGCGCGCTGGACGGCGCAGCACCCACGGCAGGTCACCTTCAACGTCGCCTTCTTCGTCGGCCACGACCGGGCGTTCGCGCTCGCCGTCGACGAACGTTCGACCAGCCTTGAGACCGACATCGGTCACCTTCCGGGCGGCCCGGAGTGCCACGTCGTCGTGGTGGCCACCGACGGCGTGCGGTCGGCGACGGCGATCAGCGACCCCTTCGCCTTCGCCGGGGCGGCGGCGCGGGCCGTGATCCTCGCGCCCGCCCCTGAAGCGCAGTTCACCGACGGCGAGCCGTTCAGCCTGGTCGGGCACGTCGTCGACGCCGGCGGCAGGTCCCTCGACGAGCACGACCTTCGCTGGACGATCGACGGCGAGGTTGTCGCCGAGGGCACCCGCCTCGCCGGCGCACTCGGCCTACCCGCGGGCATGCACGTGGTCGAGCTCGGACTGGCGACGGACGCGCCACTCATCGCGGCGAGCACCACGATCATGGTCGGGGCGGCCGACGCAGCGACCGTCGAATGGCGACGCGCGGCGGAGCTCGCCGAGCGGACAGCGGTCGAGCGCGGCCTCCGCACCTGACGGCCGACACCAGCACGCCGCTCGCTCTACCGCAGGGTGACTTCAGCGCCGCCGTCGACGAAGACGACCTGGCCGGTGATGTGGCTGTTCTCCGCCGACACCAGGAACGCCAGCACCTGCGCGACGTCGTCGGCCTGGAGGTAGCCGTTCAGCGGCATCGGCACCGCCGCGTCCATGATCTGCTTCATCGCCGGGTCGGCGATGAGCTCCTCGGTCATCGGGGTGAGTACGACGCCGGGCGCGACGACGTTGATCGGGATCCCCGCGTCCGCCCACCCTGGCTCGATCGCCGTGCGCCGTACCCACTGGGCGAGCGCGAACTTCGACGACGGGTAGAGCTGGTGCGCGCGGCGGTCGCCGATCGCACCAGCAGCCGCCGCAAGGGCAGCGTCCTCGTCGCCGGCCAGACACGCGGCAACCACGTCCGAATCGGCCTGCTGGGTCGCGGAGATGGAGCCGACGACCGCGACGCGAGGAGCGGCGGACGCGGCGAGCGCGGGTTGCAACGCGGTGACGAGCTCCGTGGTGCCGAAGAAGTTGACCTTCACCATCAGGTCGCCGGGGATCGACGTACCGGCACAGGTGACCACGCCGTCGAGCACGCCGTCGACCAGAGCCGACACGGAGGAAGCAGCGGACAGGCGGCCTGCGGAGGTCGAGAGGTCCGCGATCACCTCCGCATCACGCAGGTCGACGCCGATCACGCGATGTCCCTGCCCCTGCAGCAGCGACGAGAGGGCGGCACCGATCCCGGAGGCCGAGCCGGTGATCGCGATCGTGCGAGTCATGCGGGTGCGTTCGAGCGGCCGGTGAGCAGCAGGGCGCACGCGAGGCGGATGTCGGACTCGGCGTCCGAGGGCTCGACCCGCATGTTGAGGCTCGAGGTCAAGGCGCCGTACCAGCTCTGCTCGAGGAGACGCACGAGTCGGTGGTCGTGCTCGGTCGGCTCCTCGAGACCGAGGGTCCGCAGGATCAGCTCGCGGAAGGCGCTGTCGATGCGAATGGCGTCGGAGACGGTGTTGGCGTGCGAGGCGTTGTTGGACTGCATCATCGCGGTGGCGAGCAGCGGGCGGCGCAGGAGCTGCCGGCTGGCCTGGATGAGGAGCTCGGCGACCGCTTCGACCGGATCCTGACCTGCCTCGACGGGAACGACCGCTTCCTCGAGTCGCGCCACCTGGTCGGCCATCAGCGCGGTGAAGAGGTGCGTCTTGGACGGGAAGTAGCGATAGAGCGTGGCGATGGCAACGCCCGCTTCCTTGGCCACGTCGTGCATCTGGACGCGCTCGAGCCCATGCTCGGCGCCGTGCCTGGCGGCGGCGCGCAGGATCCGCTCGACGCGCGCCTTCTGACCCGGGGAGCTGGGCTCCGCGGACGGTCTCGCTTCGGCGATCCTGGGCATGTCTCCCCCTGTGACGTCTGTTCTCCTGAAGATACTGGCGAAGGGGCCGCCATCCGGGGACCTGCGGTACCGATGAGTGGGACGCCGCCCCGGCAGGCGTTGGGAGGCGCGGGGACGATGGGCGACATGAGCGAACCCCGCGGGACCTTGCTGCATGTCGAGCCCCTCACCACCGATGCCGCCCTGCCGAGCGCTGCCACCAACCTGCTGGTGCGCTACGTCTCCGAGGGCGTGCACGGGCCGATCGTGGTGACCGGCACGGTCTCGCTGCCGCCGACCACTCCCCCGTCCTCGGGGTGGCCGGTGATCAACTGGGCGCACGGCACGGTTGGTACGGCGAACGTGTGCGCGCCGTCCTCGAACACGCGCGACGGGCTGGTCGACGAGTACGTCGGACTGATGGACACGACCCTCGATCGCTGGGTGGCCGCGGGCTACGTCGTCCTCAAGACCGACTACGAGGGCTTCGGCACCGACGGCGAGCACCCCTACATGCACGGCGACAGCGCGGCGAACTGCCTCGAGGACATCGTGGTGGCTGCGCGTGAGGCCGACCCGCGGATCGGTCGCGACTGGGTGGCGGTCGGCCACAGCCAGGGCGGCCAGGCGTGTCTCTTCGTGGCCGCGCGCGAGTCCTTGCCCGGCCTGCTCGGCGCCGTACCCATCGCTCCCGGAGGGACCGGGCTCAGCCTGCTCGCCCCGGTCATCAAGGAGGCCCGTCCCGGCTCGGCCGGGGCGATCCGTTTCCTGCCGCCGCTCCTCGTGGGCGCGGCCGCCGCGGACCCGCGCGTCGATCCCGACGCGTTGCTCACCGAGAAGGCGCACGTGCTGCTCGACACGATCCGCACGGCCTGCCTCCCCCAGTCGACGCTGGTGGCCGAGACTCTCCTGCCCGAGGACGTCTTCCGTCCCGACGCCGATCTCGGCCCGCTGACGGAGTACCTCCTCACCCAGGAGGTCACCGGGTTCCCGGTGCACGTGCCGATGCTGATAGTGCAGGGGCTCGCGGACGACCTCGTCACGCCGGCGGCGACCGACTACCTCGTCTCGACGCTGCCTGCGGAGAGGGTGGCGTACAAGAAGTACGCAGGCGCCGACCACCGCCAGGCCGTGGCCGCGTCCTTCGACGACGTGCTCGCGTTCGTGGAAGCCCTCTTCTAGACCAGGTTGTCCTCGACCGGGATCCCGAAGGCGCCCTTGCCGTACATCGCCAGCGCGCGCTCGACGTCGTTGGCGACGTGCACGCTGCCGGCGTGGGCGTCGCGCCACGCGCGCTCGATCGGGTTGCCGCGCTTGAGCGAGTTGCCGCCGGCGGTCTTGAAGAGGATGTCGACCGCAGTCAGTGCACGCTCGGTGGCGCGCACCTGGTCGCGACGGGTGCGCAGCCGCAGCTCCATCGGGATCTCCTCGCCGGCGACGGCGCAGTCGAGCAGGGCGCCGATGTTGCGGTCGAGCTGGAGGATCGCGGCGTCGGTCTCGGAGGCGGCCCGCGCGACGGCGACCTGGGCGAACGGGTCCTCGGCGAACCGGCCGCCACCGAGGCTGAGCCGGTGCCGGTCGCCCATCATCGCGACGTACGCCGACAGGCAACCGTCGACGACGCCGACGATCGGGGCGGTGATCGCGGTGGTGAAGATCGCGCCGAAGGGCAGCTTGTAGAGCGGTCCGGTGTTGACCTTCTGGCCGGGGCCGCGCAGCTGCGAGTGCTCGTAGTTGCGCAGGACGCGGTGGGCCGGCACGAACTCCTTCTCGATGATCAGGTCGTTGCTGCCCGTGCCGCGCAGGCCGATGACGTCCCAGACGTCGTCGATCTCGTAGTCGGCACGCGGCACCAGGACGGTGAGGAAGTCGACCGCCTTGCCCTTCTCCCCCATCACCAGCGCACCGACCAGCGCCCACTCGGCGTGGTCGCAGCCGCTGGAGAAGCTCCAGCGGCCGGACAGCTCGAAGCCGTCCTCCACTTCGGTGAGACGGCCGACCGGTGCGTACGACGAACACACCAGCGTGTCAGGGTTCTGGCCCCACACGTCGCGCTGCGCCCGGTCGTCGAAGAGTCCCAGCTGCCAGGGGTGTACGCCGATGACCGACGTCACCCAGCCCGTGGACGCGCACGCGCCGGAGATCGCGCGGACCACCTCGTAGAAGTCGACCGGGTCGGCCTCGGCGCCGCCGTACCGCATGGGCTGGAGCATCCGGAAGACGCCGGCAGCCGTGAGCTCCTTGACCGTCTCGACCGGCACGCGGCGGTCGTCGTCGGTGGTGCGGGCGCGCTCGGCGATGCCACGGAGGAGCGGCTGGACTGCCGCGAGGACGTCGTTGCTCATGGCGCCATGGTGCGCGCGGTCCGGCCTCTCGGCGGGCCCTGCTTCCAGTGAGTGGGACTTCGGCGACCCCACCAACGACGCCCGGCAGAGACTCGCCACACGCCATCCGGAAGTCCAGGAATCGGAGAAGAACATGACCGCAGTCGACGAGGTCCGCCGCATCGAGTCGGACACCGCTCCCACGCGTTTCGCGCGCGGCTGGCACTGCCTGGGACTGGCCAAGGACTTCCGTGACGGCAAGCCGCACCAGGTCAAGGCGTTCGGCCAGGAGCTGGTCGTCTTCTCCGGCGACGACGGCAGGCTCAACGTGCTCGACGCCTTCTGCCGGCACATGGGCGGCAACCTTTCACAGGGCACGATCAAGGGCAACGAGATCGCGTGTCCCTTCCACGACTGGCGTTGGGGCGGCGACGGCAAGTGCAAGGCCATTCCGTACGCCCGGCGCGTCCCGCTCCGTGCGCGGACGGCGTCGTGGCCGACGCTCGAGCAGGACAACCTGCTCTTCGTCTGGAACGACCCCGAGGGCAACCCGCCGCCGGACGACGTGACCATGCCCGTCATCGAGGGCGCGACGCGCGACGACTGGACCGACTGGGTCTGGTACACCACCGTCATCGAGGGCGCGCAGTGTCGCGAGATCGTCGACAACGTCGTGGACATGGCGCACTTCTTCTACGTGCACTACTCCTTCCCGACGTACTTCAAGAACGTCTTCGAGGGGCACACCGCGACCCAGTGGCAGAAGGGTGTCGGTCGCGAGGACGCTCGCCCCCAGGCCACCGAGAGCGGAGTGGCCAAGATGATCGGCAACACGAGCGTCGCGGCCTACCACGGGCCGTCGTTCATGATCGACGACCTGACCTACCACTACGACGACGGCGACGTCGAGAGCGTCCTGATCAACTGCCACTACCCGATCTCCGACAACTCCTTCGTCCTGCAGTACGGCATCATCGTGCAGAAGGCCGACCACCTCCCCGATCCCGAGGAGATGGCCCGCAAGATGGGCGACTTCATCAAGATCGGCTTCGAGCAGGACGTCACGATCTGGAAGAGCAAGGCCCGCATCGACAACCCCTTGCTGTGCGAGGAGGACGGGCCTGTCTACCAGCTGCGTCGGTGGTACGAGCAGTTCTACGTCGACGTCGACGACGTCACCGACGAGATGACCGAGCGCTTCGAGTTCGAGATCGACACCACGAAGCCCAACGAGGCCTGGCGGGCCGAGGTCGCGGCCAACATCGCGGCGCGCGCCTCGTCATGACCACCCCCCGCTCCGCTCCGCGCCCCGACGTCCGCCTGGACGACGGAGCGATGGAGCGAGTCACGTGCACCACCTGTGCGGCCCGGGTCGAGGTCCGCAAGAGCAGCTGGGAGCAGACCAGCATCCAGTGGCACGCCGACGCGGTCGGCGCATGCCTGGAGCGGCGCGCGTCTCAGCCCGGCTCGGGCCCGAACGCCACGTTCCCAGGTTGTACGGCGCTCGACCTCTCGATCCGCGAGGCCGCCGTCCGCGGATCGCTGTCCGTGCAGTCGGGCGACGCCCTCCCCGTCAATCCCGAAGGACACCCGCACTGATGCTCGAGAAGTACGGCCCCTGGGCAGTCATCGCCGGTGGCTCCGAGGGCGTGGGCGCCTCGTTCGCCCACCAGCTCGCGGATGCTGGTCTCAACCTGGTGCTGATCGCGCGGAAGCCGGGTCCCCTTGAGGACACCGCTGCCGCTGTACGGCGCCGTGGAGTCGAGGTGCGGACGCTCGCGCTCGACCTGCTGGATCCTGCATCAGTGCCTGCGATCGTCTCTGCGACGTCCGACGTGTCCGTCGGACTCCTGATCTTCAACGCCGGAGCCAACAGCTACGGCCACGACTTCATCGAGGGCGCCCTCGACGGGCATGCCGGCGTGATCGGGCTCAACATCAGCGCCCAGCTCGCGCTCACCCACCATTTCGGCGGACTCATGAAGTCACGCGGCCGCGGCGGGATCATGCTCGTCGGCTCGCTCGCCGGCTACCTCGGTTCCGCCCGCCAGAGCGTGTACGGCGCCGTGAAGGCCTTCAGCCGAGTCTTCGCCGAAGGCCTCTGGCTCGAGCTGCGCGACCACGACGTCGACGTGCTCGAGCTCGTGCTCGGTGTGACACGCACGCCCGCCATGGAGCGGGCCGGCCTGAACTTCGACATCCCCGGCCTCAACGTCGGCGAGCCCGACGACATCGCGCGCGAAGGTCTGGCTCACCTTGCTGACGGACCGGTCTGGATCGCTGGCGGGAACGCCGACGCCGCTTCGAAGCGGATCGGGATGGACCGGACGAAGCTGGTTCTCGGTGCACACGAGGCGATGACCCGCCTGCTGCCTGCGTCGCGCTGACTCTCGGGGCTGTGACAGCGAGGCCCTACCGCCGAGTCCCGCAGTCCGTGGCCCGGTAGTCGAGCAGGCGCGACCGACCCGACGACAGCTCCTCCTCCACGGCTCGGAGCATGGCCTCCACCCCGTCGGTGGAGTCGAGGTCGGCCACCAGCTCGAGGGCGGCGAGGTGCTCGTGGGCAGCGACGAGGCCCAAGGTGCCGGAGCTGCCCGCCAGGCGGTGGGCGGCGAACCTCAGTGCAGCGATGTCGCCCGAACCTGCGGCCGACCGCAGATCGGCGAGGCGGCCGTCGAGGTTGCCCACGAAGTTGTCGATCGCCCGCTCGAGGTAGGCGGTGCTGTCTGGGTCCATGTCGCGGAGCTCGTCCAGCCGGCCCAGATCGACACCGTCGACCAGGCGCTCGGCGTACTCCATCTCGGCGTCAACGTCCTGAATCCCCGCTGGCGCCGTGTCCAGCCACGTCGAGATTGTCTGCCCCAGCGCTTCCAGGTCGACGGGTTTGCTGAGGAAGTCGTCCATGCCGGCGTCGAGGCAGCGCTCCCGCTCCCCTGCTACTGCGGCGGCGGTCATCGCGACCACCGGCACGCGCCGCCCCGACCGCTTGCGCAGCTCACGGACGGCGGTGAGACCGTCCATCCGCGGCATCTGCACGTCCATCAGAACCAGGTCGTGGCGCTCGGGGTCGAAAAGGGTCAGTGCGGCCACGCCGTCGTCGGCCACGTCGACCGTGTAGCCCAGGGACTCGAGCAGACCGACGGCGACCATCTGGTTCACTCGGTTGTCCTCGACCAGAAGGACGCAGCGGCGCTCGCCGACCGCCGGGCGTGCCGATGAGTCCGTCGCCGCCCGGGTGGCGCCCAGAACGACACCGCCGGCGGGCGCGGCGAGGCGAGCGGTGAACCGAACGCGCGTGCCGGCTCCGCGCCGACTCTCGAAGGTGATCTCGCCACGGAACGCCTCCACGATCTCTCGCGAGATCGCGAGACCGAGGCCGGTGCCGCCGAAGAGGCGCGTGGTGGACGTGTCGGCCTGCTGGAAGGGCGCGAAGAGCGAGTCCGCGTCGACGTCGGTGCCGATCCCGGTGTCGCGGACGTCCGCGGAGAGCATCCACCCGTCGCCCTCCCTCGTCGCGCCCACGTGGACGTCGACTGTGCCGTCGTGGGTGAACTTCACGGCGTTCGAGACGAGGTTGGACAGCACCTGCGACATCCGGGTCGGGTCACCGTTGGCCACCTCGGGCACGTCGTCGTCGAAGACGCTTCGCATGAGCAGCCCCTTGGAGCGTCCGGCCGCAAACGTGGGAGCCATGGCGCCGTCCAGGACCGCCCGGACGTCGAAGTCGATGGACTCGAGCGTGAGGTGACCGGCCTCGATCCTGGAGTAGTCGAGGACGGTATTGATGAGGCTCTGCAGGGTGCGCCCGGACAGCTCGATCCCCGAGACGAGACGCCGCTGCTCCGGGTCGAGGTCGCTGCGCACGAGCAGTTCGTTCAGGCCGATCACGCCGTTGAGCGGCGTGCGGATCTCGTGGCTCATCATGGCCAGGAAGCTCGACTTCTGACGCGACGCCTCCTCCGCGGCGTCGCGAGCGGCGGCGAGCTCCCCCGCGGTCGCCTCACGCTCGGCCACCCGCCCGATCTGCACTGCGGCTTGTCGGGCCATGTGCTCGACGACGTCGGGCCGCTCGACGGGGCGGCCCGACGTGATGACGTACACGGCGCGCACCTGCCCGGCATGGAGGACCGGACAGGCGAGAGACCGCCCACTCGCGTCCCACAGGGTCGTCCGGGCAGCGATGCTCCGCTTCGCCAGGACTCGGTCGTCGACCAGCGCCGACGATGCCGCCGCACTCGCTGCGACGCCCGCCGCGTCGACGAAGAGCGGCGTCGCCACGTCGTTGTGGCACTCGAATCCCTGGGCGCGCACCCAGATGCCGCTTTCGAGCAGGAGCGCGCTCGCCCGCTGGAGCACGTCGGTCATCGTGCTGGCCTCGTTGGCGGCGCTGGCGATCGCCTCCATCAGGGAGTTCTGGGCGATCTGGATCTTGAGCGCCC
Source organism: Nocardioides sp. (assembly GCA_039914485.1). Classification (GTDB taxonomy): domain Bacteria; phylum Actinomycetota; class Actinomycetes; order Propionibacteriales; family Nocardioidaceae; genus Nocardioides. Next base: position 3,846 of record JBDSPC010000513.1, on the reverse strand, counting down.
GCTCGGCCTCGACGGTGCTGGTCACGTCCTGGACGGTGCCGGCCAACGCGACCGTTCTGCCCTCCTCGTCCCGGACGAGCTCGCCGTGGATGCGAGCCCACATCCACCCCTGGCGTCCCATGGCGCGGACGACCAGACGGACGTCCGTACCTGCCGCGATCGCGTCGAGGAGGGATTGGGCGACGAAGTCGCGCTGGTCGTCGGCGATCAGCGCGATCAGGTCTTCGTAGGTGCTTCGCAAAGACCCCGGCAGCTCGATCAGGTGGGCCAGCCCTTCCGAGCCAGTCATCTCCCCGGTGGTCAGGTCCCAGCTGAGGCTGCCCATGCGGGCGATCCGCTGCGCCTCAGCCAGGCGATCCTCGCTGGCCGACAGCTGCTGCAACACGTCGCGGCGCTCGGTGAAGTCGGTCATCCGGTGCAGGACGCAGGTGAGCCCGGTCTCGTCGTGGAGCGGGGTCTCGGTGACGAGCATCCATCTCCGCTCGCCGTCCGGCCGCACCCACTGGACCTCGACCTCGGCCCCGTTGAACCGTCCCGCCCGGAGGTCGGCGAGGTGGTCGGCGAACTCGCCCTTGCCCTGCTCGTCCAGGAAGTCCAAGGCCGTGCGTTCGAGAAGCTCCTCGAGTGGCACGCCCATGAGCTCGGCGCAGGCGCGGTTGGCGTGCAGGAGCCTGCCGTCGAGGTCGAAGACCCACATGCCGTCCTTGGACGTCTCGACGATCTCTCGGTACAAGTGCTCCAACTGCATTGGATGCGTCGCCTCCCCCCACGAACCACGATAGGTGGCTTCGCCGCCTCCAGGCGCCGTTCACCCAAACCTCGGGCCGCGGGGTGCAGGAGCCGCGAGGGTGACGCGCTCCTCTCTCAGGTCGGCAGGTCGAACACCAGCAGCGTGCTGGTCGCGGTCGCGACGACGGCACCTGATGCATCGGTGACCACGCCCTCGGTGAACGCGACCCGCGAGCCGGCCTTGACCACCGTCCCGACCGCGGTGAGCTGCCCGCTGGTCGAGCGCACCGGCTTGAGGTAGTTGATCTTGATCTCGACGGACGTGTAGCCGCGGCCCTGCGAGAGCGTGCTGTGCAGGGCGCAGCCGGCCACCGAGTCGAGCAGGGTGCAGACCAGTCCCCCGTGCACCGACCCGATCGGGTTGTACGCCGACTCGTCGGGCTCGCAGGTGAACTCCACGCGGCCCGCCTCGGCGGCGACGAGCGCCATGTCGATCAGACCCGAGATCGGGGGTGGCGGGAGGATGCCGTCGATCATGGCCTGCAGGTAGTCGAGCCCGGCCATGGCCAGACCCTCTCCAGCGCCGATGGCCGGGTCGTACCAAGTGACGGTGCGTGAGCGGGGCTCGCCCCAGCTCGCGGGGGCGTCGGTGCCGAGGTCCTGCAGTGTCATCAGTTCTCCTGCTTCGGGTGCGAGGCGTGCCTGGAATCGGACAGGTGGAGGTCGGGGTCGCCGGCGACGGCGTACTCCCGACCCCACGCGAGCAGCAGCTTCAGCACCGGGATGAGGGCCTTGCCGGACTCGGTGAGGTGGTAGTCGAACCGCTGCGGCGCTGACTGGTATTCGACGCGGGCGACGACTCCGGCCTTCTCCAGGACCTTGAGTCGCGCGGCGACGCGATCCCGCGGCGCACCGGTGCCGCGCACGATCTCACCGAACTGGCGCGATCCCATCCAGAGCTCCCGCACCACCAGCAGGGCCCAGCGCTCGCCCACGACCTCGAGGGAGGCCGCGATCGGGCACGGACGCCCCGGGAGCTCGGCCAGGGTCGGGAACGCCGTGGGGGTTGCGCTGCTCGTCATGCGTGCTAGCGTCTCTCGAGTGAGTTTGAATGTCAAACCTTCTGCGTCGACCGACACCAGCCGCCCACTGCTGCCCGTCGCGCTCGGCACCGCACTGGTGCTCGTCACCTACGTGACACCGATGGCCACGATCCCCGCCACCGCCGCCGACCTGGGAGCGGGTCCGGCCGAACGTGCCTGGATCCTGAGCTCGATGAGCCTCGGTCTGGCCGCGGCCCTGCTCGCATCGGGCGTGCTGGGTGACAACCTCGGCCGCCGTCGCGTGTACGTCGCCGGGTCGGTCGCCATGGCCCTCGGCGCCGCAGCCTGCGTCGTGGCGCAAGAGCCGATCACCTTCATCGCCGCACGCGTCGTCGAAGGCGTGGGCGGTGCCGCCGTGCTGGCCTGCGGCCTGGCCGTGCTCGCACACCGCTTCCCGCCCGGTCCGGAAAGGATCCACGCGACCTCTGTCTGGGCGGCCAGCGTCGGCCTCGGCATCGCGGCCGGAGCAGTCCTCGCGGCCGCCCTCGACATCGGGACCGGTTGGCGGGAGGCCTACGCCGTGACCGCGGTCCTGGGCCTGGCGCTGGTGCTTCCGAGCCTGCGCCGCATGGCCGAGTCGGCAGTCGCCGTACGCGGGAAGATCGACGTGCTCGGGCTCGGTCTGCTGGTCGCGGCGACGACCCTCGCGGTCTCGGCGCTGACCCAGGGTCGCAGCGGCATCGACGCGCTGACGATGGTCCTGGCCGTCCTGTCGCTGGTGTCGTTCGTGGCGTTCGTCCTCGTCGAGCGGCGGGTCGGGCAGCCACTGCTCGATCCAGAACTGTTGAGACATCCGAGGTTCCGGGCCGCGACGGGCGGCTCGCTGTTCCTGGGCGCAGGGATGATCGGCATGTCGGCCTTCGTCCCGACGATCGCCCAGGTCGGGCTCGGTCGGAGCCTGTGGATCGCCACCCTGCCGGTGCTCGCGTGGGCCGGCGTCAGTGTCACCACCTCGATGCTGGTCCGCAAGATCCCGCACCCGTTGGAGGGACCTCGGCCGGTCGCCGTGCTGCTGGCCTTCGTCGCCGGCGGCCAGCTGCTCGGCTACGGGTTGCAGGCCGATTCGTCGGTATGGCGACTCGTGCTGCCGATGGTGGTGACCGGTATCGGCACCGGGGTGCTCAACGCCGTGCTCGGTCGCGAGGCGATCGCCAGCGTCCCACCGGCCAGCGCCGGGATGGGAAGCGGCGCCAACCAGACGGCCCGCTACCTCGGGGCGGCCTGCGGGATCACGCTCTTCGTGACGGTGGCGACGCATGCCGGCGACACGATCATCGATGGTTGGAACGCGGCCGTGCTGGTCACGGCCGCCCTCACCCTCGTGGGAGCGGCAGCGATCGCGATGACCGGGCGTGGTGCCACTCACGCCTGAAGTGGCAGGTTGTCGGGATGACCTTCGCGTTCCCCGATGACCTCGACACTCCCGCGCTGGTGGTGGACGTCGACCGGCTCGACCGCAACATCCAGCGGATGGCGGCGAGCGCGCAGGTGCACGGCGTCGCACTCCGACCTCACGCCAAGACCCACAAGTCGGTCGAGATCGTGCAGCGCCAGCTCCGGGCCGGCGCAGTGGGGATCACCGTCGCGACGATCGGCGAGGCGGAGGTCTTCGCGGCCGCGCGCGTCAGCGACGTCTTCATCGCCTACCCCGTCTGGGCGTCGGCGCCGAAGGCAGCCCGCCTGCGAGCGCTCACGCAAGCCATCACGCTCAGCGTTGGCGCCGACTCGGCGGAAGGCGTCCGCCAGCTCGGGTCGGCCCTCACCGGCACGGACGCACGAGTCCTGATCGAGCTCGACAGCGGCAACGAGCGCACCGGCGTGCGACCTGACGAGATCGTCGAGCTCGCCCGCGCGATCGAACGCGAGGGCCTGCACCTCGGTGGGGTGTTCACCCACGGCGGCCATTCGTACGCCGGCCGCGACCGGGTCGCAGCCGCCTCGGCCGACGAGGTCGGAGCCGTCTCGACGGCCGTCGAGGCGCTCGAAGCAGCCGGGTTCGCCGTACCCACCCGCA
>JBDSPC010000435.1:0-4740 GCA_039914485.1 Nocardioides sp. | reverse complement strand
CCGTATGCATCGCTGGCGCGGACCGCGATCTGGTGCTTGCCCGGCGTGAGCTTGATCTGGGCGCCGGTCTGGCAGGCGAACCACGCCTCCTGATCCCAGCGGCACTGGAAGGTGGCGTTGGGCTCGTTGGCGGAGAACGAGACCTGGACGACCTGGTCGGCGGTCACGGTCGGCGGTGCGGACGTGATCTTGGTGTCGGGTGGGGTCGTGTCGACATAGATCGTCACCTGCTTGACCCCGATGAGCGCATGCGTTCCGGGAGTCCCGGGCACGTTCCCGGCGTAGACGTAGACCTGCTGTGCGCCGGTCCTGGTGGTCGCGATCCGGCCACTGAAGCCCTGCTTGCCGTCCGGTCGCGCGAGGTTGGCGGTCAGCGGGACGCCCTCCACGCCGGGGGTGCCGACGGGGCCGCCGATGTAGACCCCGATCGGGACCGGCGATGCCGGGGCATTCGGGTCGCTGGCCCAACCAGCGATGTCAACGGTGCGATGGACGGAGGACGAGAGCGAGTCGACGGCTCCTGTGGGCGAGGGGTCCGCGATCGTGACCCGTCCGGTCTCGAGCAGCGCCGGGGGGCCGCCCTGGGTGTCGATGCCGTAGACCGCCCAGGGCTGGTCGCCGACGACCGCGAAGTCGATGACGGTGTCGAATCCGTGGAAGTCGCCGGCGGCGGGGTATGCCGCTCCGACGTCCGGGCGGGAGAGCTTGGCCTGGCCGATGTCGATGCCTTGACCGCCCACGTAGACGTGGATGGTCACGAAGGCGCCCGCCTGGTCGGGGTCGATGGCCCAACCCGCGACGTGGACCCGGCCCGGCTCGCGGCTCTCCAGGACGTTGACGTCGCCGAACGGCACGGCAGCCGAGGCCGGCGCGGCAGCGACGACCTGCAGCAGCCCCGCCAGCAGGGCGACCACGCCGAGTCGTACGAGCGTGGCGACGTGACGGCGTGGTGCGTGCGGCGAGCGCATGTGTTTCCCCCTGGAGCAAGACCCGATTCCGGGGCACACGGTACGCCGCGAGTGGCCGGAGCGCAGAGTTATGCGGCGGCTGCCGCGGCCACCAGGGCGGCCGCCACCTCGGCGGCGTGCTCGGGATCGACGAGTCCCGAGGTGATCCGGATGTGCGGAGTGCTGGTGTCACTCGGGAAGAACGGTGTGCCACCGGCGACGCGGATGCCCTCGGCGGCGAGGTGCAGCAGGGCGGCGCGCTCGTCGAGCACGGGCAGCCACAGATTGATGCCGTCGGGCGCGCTGACAACCATGCCGAGGTCCGCCAGCCTCGCGGTCAGGTCGCGCTGGCGCCCGAAGTACTGGCGCCGCGCCTCCGACACCTCGTCCATCGACCGGGCCTGTGTCAACAGGTCGTGCAGGATCGTCTGCACCATGCGAGAGGTCCAGCCCGGTCCCAGCATGCGGCGGGCCACCAATGGGTCGATCAGCTCGGCAGGTCCACCCAATGCGGCGATCCGCAGGTCGGGGCCGTGCGACTTGGAGAAGCTGCGCACGTGCACGACGCGTTCCGGGAGGTAGCTGCCCAGCGAGACGTCCGGGCTGGTGCTGATCGCGCCCGAGTGGTCGTCCTCGACGACCCACGGCATCGGCTGCTTGCGCCGACGTGACAGCACGCCGGCGAGCTCGCGGGCCCGGCCGGGGGACATCGAGATGCCGGTCGGGTTCTGGGCGCGAGGCTGCAGGACCACCGCCGCGGGACGCGCGCCCAGCGCCGTACGCAGTGAGGAGGGGCGGATGCCCGAGTCGTCCATCTCCAGCGGCACGATCTCCGCGCCCAGCGACTCGACGAGGTCGTAGAAGGGTGGGAACCCAGGAGACTCCAGCGCGACCCGGTCGCCGAGGTGGACGCACTGCTCGAGCACGCGGGCGATGCCGTCCGTGGCGCCGTCGACCACGGTGATCGACTCGCTCGGATAGGGCCACGTCGCCTCGAGGACGCTGCGCAGCTGCGGCAGCACCGGCTCGTCCTGGTAGACGCCGGTGCCGGCGCGCGCGGACACGCGGCCGAAGGCGGGGCCGAGGCTGGGCAGCAGCTCGGGGTCGGGCGTTCCGCGCGAGAGGTCCATCCGGAGCCCGACCGGACTGGCGCCGACGAGTCCTCGCTGCCGTGGGCTGAGCCACGCACGCGGGGTCTCGCGGACGAAGGTGCCCGAGCGTCCGCGCGAGACCACGACGCCGGTACGCCGCAACGCCTGCCACGCAGCACTGACGGTCGCCGGGCTCACGCCGAGCTCGGCGGCCACCTCGCGCACGGTCGGCAACCGGTCGCCCGGCCCGAGCTCGCCGGACCGGATCGCACGCCCGAAAGCGCCGGCGATGCCGTGAGGGGACCGGTCGACGAGCGTGGCCAGATCGGGTGAGCGGCTCACGGCAACGCCTCCGATCGAGCCCGGAAATTTACCCTCGCGAAAGGGATGGGAAATGTTCAACCAAGAGGATAACGTTCCAAGCGGCAGCGTAGCCATCACCCTGGAGGGACTTTTGATGACGACCGTACGGGCAGCGATCACCCAGACCACGTGGACCGGTGACAAGGACTCGATGCTGGACAAGCACGAGCAGTTCGCCCGCGACGCGAAGGAGCAGGGCGCGCAGATCATCTGCTTCCAGGAGCTGTTCTACGGCCCCTACTTCGGCATCACCGAGGACAAGAAGTACTACCGCTACGCCGAGCCCTCCGACGGCCCGATCGTGCAACGCTTCGCGGCGCTCGCCAAGGAGCTCGAGATGGTGATGATCCTGCCCATCTACGAGGAGGACATGACCGGCGTCTACTACAACACCGCCGTCGTCGTCGACTCCGACGGCACGATCCTCGGGCAGTATCGCAAGCACCACATCCCGCACCTGGACCGGTTCTGGGAGAAGTTCTACTTCCGTCCCGGCAACGGCGGCTATCCCGTCTTCGACACCGCTGTCGGCAAGGTCGGCGTCTACATCTGCTACGACCGGCACTTCCCCGAGGGCTGGCGCGAGCTCGCCCTCAACGGCGCGCACATGGTGTTCAATCCCAACGCGACGAAGCCGGGCCTGAGCAACCGCCTCTGGGAGGTCGAGGGGCCGTGCGCCGCCGTCGCCAACGGCATGTTCGTGCTGCAGCCCAACCGGGTGGGCCGCGAGGACAACGAGTACGGCGAGCTCGCGGTCGACTTCTACGGCACCAGCCAGGTCATCGACCCGCGCGGCAACTTCGTCGGTGAGCGCGGCTCGGGTGAGGACGAGGAGATCCTCGTGCGCGACCTCGACCTCGACATGGTGCTGCAGATGCGTGACGACTGGCAGTTCTTCCGCGACCGCAGACCCGACTCCTACTCGAAGATCGCGCAGGCCTGACATGGGCACGCTTCTGATCAAGGGCGGCACGGTGGTCAGCGCCACCGGTCGCACCGAGGCCGATGTCCTGGTCGACGGGGAGCGCATCGTCGCCGTACTCCAACCGGGATCGACGTTGCTGGGTCACGACCTCGCGGCCGGCGTCGACACCGTGATCGATGCAACGGGGAAGTACGTCATCCCCGGCGTCATCGACGCCCACACGCACATGGAGCTGCCCTTCGGCGGCACCAATGCCAGCGACACCTTCGAGACCGGCACCATCGCGGCAGCGTGGGGAGGCACGACCTCGATCATCGACTTCGCGGTGCAGAAGTACGGCGAAGCGGTGGAGACCGGGCTCGCCGCCTGGCACGAGAAGGCCGGCGGCAACTGCGCGGTCGACTACGGCTTCCACCAGATCATCGGGGGCGTCGACGAGCAGTCGCTGAAGGCGATGGAGACGCTCGTCGACGAGGGCATCAGCAGCTACAAGCTGTTCATGGCCTACCCCGGCGTCTTCTACTCCGACGACGCGCAGATCCTCAAGGCGATGCAGAAGGCCGCCGAGCTCGGGCTGATGACGATGATGCATGCCGAGAACGGCCCGGCCATCGACGTGCTCGCCGAACAGCTCTACAACCAGGGCAAGACCACTCCCTACTTCCACGGCGTCGCCCGCGCGTGGCAGCTGGAGGAGGAGGCCACGCACCGCGCGATCATGCTGGCCGACCTCACCAACGCTCCGCTCTATGTCGTGCACGTCAGCGCCAAGCAGGCCGTCGCTCAGCTCGCCGCGGCGCGTGACCGCGGCAAGAACGTCTTCGGCGAGACCTGCCCGCAGTACCTCTACCTCTCCCTCGAGGAACAGCTCGGGGCGACCGGCGATCCGACGTGGGGCGACTTCGAGGGCGCGAAGTGGGTCTGCTCGACGCCGCTGCGCTCGCGCGAGGAGGGGCACCAGGACGCCATGTGGCAGGGCCTGCGCACCAACGACCTGCAGATGGTCTCGACCGACCACTGCCCCTTCTGCATGAAGGACCAGAAGGAGCTCGGCAAGGGCGACTTCCGGGCGATCCCCAACGGCATCGGCACCATCGAGCACCGGATGGACCTGATGTACCAAGGCGTCGTCACCGGTGAGATCACCCTCGAGCGCTGGGTCGAGCTGACCTCGACCACCCCGGCGCGGATGTTCGGCCTGCACGGCACCAAGGGCGTCATCGCCCCGGGCGCCGACGCCGACATCGTGGTCTACGACCCCGCCGGCCACACCTCAATCGGGTTCGGTGAAGGCAAGACCCACCACATGAACATGGACCACTCGGCGTGGGAGGGCTACGAGATCGACGGCCACGTCGACGTCGTCGTCTCCCGCGGCTCCGTGCTGGTCTCGGACGGCACCTTCCACGGTCGC
>JBDSPC010000434.1:0-3750 GCA_039914485.1 Nocardioides sp. | reverse complement strand
CCGTCGCGCATCGCGGCGTTGACCGACTTCTCGGAGTTGCGGGCCTGCACGACGAGACCGCCGAAGAGCGCGGCGAAGCCGAGCACGTGCAGGAACAGCAGGACGAGGCGCAGGATCTCCATGCGCGAAGACTAGCGCCGGGATCAGCGCTTGGGGCGCGGCTTCGGGCGGACGACGAGGACCGGGCACGGGGCGTAGTGCTGGACGCGCTGCGCGGTGCTGCCGACGAGCACGAGGTCGCTCAGGCCACGCCCGCCGGCAGCGACCACGACCAGCCCGGCATCGTACTGCTTGGCGGCCTTGATGATCTCGTTGGCCGCCGAGCCACTGCGAATGCGCTTGTTGACCTTCGGTCCCCATCCGTCGTAGACCGCAGCGATCGTGGCGACCGCGCTCTCGGCGGCGTTGCGGAAGGAACCGTCCGGCCACGACGACGTCCCCTCGGACAGGTCGTCGGCGAAGGCCACCGAGGCCAGCGGACGGACGACCGCGACGACGGAGATCTCGGTGATCTTCGTGGGGTCCGCGAAGGACTTCAGCTGCTTGGCGGCTGCGAGCGACTGCTTCGAGCCGTCCGTGGCGACGATGACGTGCATGTCAGATCTCCTCGAGGTCGGGGGTGGTCGCGGCGGTGCCCGTGCTGCCGAAGAAGTACTCCGCCAGGAACAGCACCCCGCCGACGGCCAGCAGGCCGGCGCACCAGATCAGCGACGTCGGGTCGTCGTAGATCGAGAACCCGAGGATGGCCAGGTTGCCGACCAGGCCCACGTAGAGCAGCGGGGTGTTGGCGTGGAAGGTCTTCTCGTCCTCGTCCTGCCCGCGCAGCCTGAGGCAGGAGACGATGACCAGGGCGTAGATCGCGAGCAGGAGGACCACGGTCACGAGCGCGAGCCGCTCGACCAACGGGGTTCCCTCGACCGCGGGCACGAGGTTGCCCACCACCAGCAGGAGAGCGACCACCCCGCCGCTGAAGAACAGCGCGACCCACGGGCTGCGGCGGGTGGGGTGGATGGTGGCGAAGATGCCGGGCACGACGTCCTCGCGGGCCATGCCGTAGAGGATGCGGGGCTGGGTGACGATGGTGACGAGCGTGGTGTTGGTGATCGCGATCAGGGCGATGATCGTGAAGAGCGTGGACATGAAGTCGGTCGAGATCGGCAGGATCCCCTGCTTGACCACCTCGAGCAGTGCGGCGGGCGACTCGGCCAGCGTGTCCGTCGGCACCGTCAGGGCCGCGGCCATCGAGACGAGGACATAGATGACACCGGCGACGACCATGCCGCCGACCAGCGATCGCGGGAACGCCTTGTGCGGGTCGATGGTCTCCTCGGCCACGTTGGCGGTGTTCTCGAATCCGGTCATCGCGAAGAACGAGAAGGCGATGCCCGCGAGCACGGCCAGCGCGGGATTGCCGTAGTCGCCGGAGACATCGATCGAGGTGAGCACGCCGAAGTCGGCGTCGCCCTCCGCGATGAACCAGACGCCGATGACCAGCACGATCAGCAGGCCGGAGACCTCGACGAACGTCATCAGCATGTTGATCACCACGGACTCCGTGATGCCGATGAAGTTCACCGCCACCAGGACTGCCAGGAAGACCAGCGAGACCAGCAGTGCGGGCGGACCGGCCCAGAGCTCGGAGAAGTAGGCCGCGAACCCGGTCGCGAGTGAACCACTGGCCGCCATGCTGGCCGCCAGGAACGACACGGTGATCAGGAAGGTGAGGGCCCGGTTGCCGAACGCCTTGTTCACGTAGAGCGAGGCGCCCGCCGCCTGGGGGTACTTCGTGACCAGCTCGGCGTACGCCGAACCGGTGATCGCCGCGACCCCGACGCCGAGTGCGAAGGCGATCCAGAAGGCACCGCCGACCGCGGCGGCGACCAGTCCGATGAGGACGTAGATGCCGGAGCCGAGGACGTCACCCAGGGTGTAGAAGAACAGCTGCTTTTGGGTGATGGACCGCTTCAGGCCCGTCTCGTCGTCCGGTTCGGCGGTGACGACATCGCTGGCGTTGGCCACGGTGGTTCTCTCTTCCGAGTCAGAGGTAAACCTCGACTCCACCGTGGCCGGCGCACGAAGTCAACGCGACTCACCCTAAAGGAGGCGTCGGTCGCTCGCCCATCGCGTGAGCTCGTGCCGGCTCGAGAGCTGCAGCTTGCGCAGGGTCGAGGACATGTGCGTCTCGACGGTCTTGACCGAGATGAAGAGCTCCTTGGCGACCTCCTTGTAGGCGTAGCCGCGGGCGATCAGGCGCATCACCTCGCGCTCGCGCTCGGTGAGGCGATCGAGGTCCTCGTCGACGGCGGCGACGTCGATGGAGCCGGCAAAGGCATCGAGCACGAACCCGGCGAGGCGGGGCGAGAACACGGCGTCGCCATCGGCCACCCGGGCGATCGCGTCGACCAGCTCGGGGCCGGTGATCGTCTTGGTGACATAGCCCCGCGCTCCCCCGCGGATCGTGCCTATGACGTCCTCGGCGGCATCACTCACCGACAGCGCGAGGTAGCGCGCATCGGGGAAGGGCATCCGTCGCATCACCTCGGCGCCACCGCCGCCGGGGAGGTGCACGTCGAGCAGCACGACGTGGGGCTGGTGCTCGCGGATAGCGGCGATCGCCGAGTCGACGTCGGCGGCCTCGGCGACGATGTCGACAACTCCCACACCGGCCGCGGCGAGCTCGGACCGCACTCCGGCGCGGAACATCGCGTGGTCATCGACGATGACCACCCGAACAGGACGACTCGTGGGGTCGGTCATGACTTTTCCTCACTCTTCAGCGGCAGGTGGAGCCGCACTTCGGTGCCGTCGCCCGGGGCGGAGCGGATCTCGCTGCTGCCGCCGTGCCGGGCCATCCGGTCGATGATGCTGCCACGGACGCCCTGGCGGTCGTCGGCGACGGTGTCCGGGTCGAATCCGGCGCCGCGATCGCGGACGAACACGTCGATGGCGTCGGCCGACACTTCGGCGTACACGTCGATGCGCGGGACGCCGGCGTGCTTGGCGGCGTTGGTCAGGGCTTCGCGGGTGGCGTCGGTGACCGGCTTGAGGGCCTCGGTCATGTCGATGTCGCCGACCGCAACCACGTCGACGACCACGCCGTAGGTGTCCTCGACGATCGCGGCGTGGGCGCGGAGCTCGCCGGCGACGGTGACATCGGTGCCGACGGACTCGAACAGCCAGCCGCGCAGGTCGCGCTCCTGCGAGCGGGCCAGCCGGGCGACCATCGCCGCATCGCCGGAGTTCTTCTGGATCAGGGCAAGGGTCTGCAGCACCGAGTCGTGCAGGTGGGCCGCCATGTCGGCGCGCTCCTGGGTGCGCACGCGCTCGGCCCGCTCGGCACCGAGGTCGTGCACCAGGCGCAGCGCCCAAGGCCCGACCACGATCGCCAGCCCCGCGACGCCGAGCAGGGCGGCGATGATCACCGGCCCGGCGAACCGGAAACTGCCGGACCAGACGGCGAAGAGGATCAAGGCCGTGACGACGAGCGAGAGGCCCGCGAAGACCCGGAAGTAGGCCGCCCAGCCCCCACCTCCGAAGATCGCGCGGAACGGGTCGATCCGCCCGGTCGAGTCCAGCCACCGCTCGCGCTGCGCCTCGTCGGCCTGTCGCCACAGCAGGGCCACGCCGGCGAGCGCGATCACGACCGGCCAGAAGAGCGCGCCCTGCCCGAACGCCGCCTCGAACCCGAGGACGGCACCGAAGAGCAGCGCCCCGATCGCGATCACCGGGCCGGCGTCGCGCAGCCGCGAC
>JBDSPC010000416.1:0-4790 GCA_039914485.1 Nocardioides sp. | reverse complement strand
GGTCGGTCGGCGAGCAATCGCCGAGGTCTGCTCAGCCACACATGCCCTGTGCCTCTGGCGGGTGCTCTCACGTCGCCCAGCTGTTCGAGCGCAGAGAACCACGTCCGCGAACCGTCGAAGTCTGGCGGGAAATACAGAGAACCGAAGGTCAGCGGGTGGGCTGCCTGCGGTTCTGATTTGTGCGCCTGTAGGGATTCGAACCCCAAACCTTCTGATCCGTAGTCAGAAGATGATCGGAACCGAGAGGAACAGAGACGAACCCCGACTGCCTCTTTGCGCAGGTCAGACCCCTCTTCGGTATCCCGTTCGTCCCTATTCGTTTCGTTACTCAATCGTTCCCGCGTGCAGGTCTTGAGACCGCCTGTGAGACCGAGTGGCACCGATCGGCGGCGCAAGATGGTCGCCATGAGTTGCCCGGCCAGCCGGCGCGGCAAGCGCAACCGACCCGTCCGAACCGGGGTTACTGGATACAGGGAAGCGTGGATATTGGCGTGGTCGAGGGCGCTAATAGCGCGTCGATCCTGACCGGGACCTTGTCGGCTACCTGGCTCCCGAACTCCAGCGGGCGGCCATCGACGGTGAGATCGCCGAGGACATAGCCCGCCCCCTCGGGCACCTTGAACGTTGCCCTCACCACGTGTCCGGGGTGGCCCCGTTCCGGTCTCCAGAAGACCGCCACGTCGGTGCCATCCGGGGCCCGGAAGGGAGCCGAATGGAGCGGTTCCAGAAAGAGGCCCAAGGGGTTGGCCAACGACACCGCGAACCCCGCGAAGACGGCGTCGTTGACAATGTCGGCGATCTGGGGGTCGGAGTTGCGAAGCGGCTCGCCGAGCTGCCCGCAAACCACCAGACGCCGCCTGTCAGCGATCCGGTTGCCCAGGCCGTCGGCGCGCTGAACCGTCGACTCTGCGGCGAGGTTGATCGCTGCCAACAGTTTGTTGCTCGCTTGCCGCAAGTGCGCGATCCCTGTGCTGGTGGCGTCGTTCCACCGATTGTTGATCATGTAAACGTCGTCGTCGTCGAACAGGTCGTCCTCGACGACGGCATCGTTGACGAACTGGCGGTAGAGCTCGACGAGCAGGCCCCGGTCGTTCTCCGCGATGTGGGTCCAATACTCCGGGACCTCGGTGGAGAACGTGACGCTAGTCAGCTTCCCCTTCCTGTCGCGGGCGACTCGCCATTCGCAGTACTCGTCCTGCTCATCCCTGCTCGCGTCAGCGATCTCCCAGCGTTGCCGATCTGTGAACTGAGCCAACAGTCGGGCGGGCCCAGCACTCCAGACGATGGATCTCTGGGTCGGAGCGGTCGGCGCCTCGCTGGCAGTCGGGTCGAAGTAGCGGTCGAAGTTGAACGCGAACTGGGCACTGTGGTTGGCGAACATCGTCGACCACGTCTCGAGTGCCTGTGGCGCTAGTTCGGTGAGCATGCCGGGCGCGTGGAAGCGTGTGAAGGACGACATCACGAGACCTCCTCAATCACTGCGGAGTCAGTCATGACCAACGAGGAAGGAGCGACCGCGCTTGTTGAAAACAGCATGCGGCTTTCGAAGATCGGCAACTCCTTGACAGCGGTTCGGCGGGACTCGGCCAGCTGGTAAACCTGCGCGAAGCCGTCGGTGCTGGCGAGCAGCGCCTCAAGCTTGGAGTAGAACTCGTTGAGCCGTTCGGTGAACACTTCAGCGAAGCCCTCACCTGCGGACCAGTTCTGGGCAAACTCGAACTCGGCGGATCCTTCTCTACCAGCCTCGGGCGAGGTCAGCACGGCTTGTGCCACAGCGTCGCTGTAAGCCAATCCGTCCCCAGGCCAAGGCACATCGGCTAGGTGTCGGGACAGGGCACCGCGTCGGGTGGAGAACAGCGGGTTCGAGAAGTCGACCATCAGCAGGCTGGCGATCAAGCGGCGGGTTAAGAGACCGGCATTCAACGCCGCACGAACCGTGGCGACGTCTTCGAAGGCTCGCTCAGGAACTATGAAGGCGAAGTGGGTGTCACCAGGCTGAGTGAAACCCTGGCCGTCGTCCAAGGTGACACCAAAGTCCAAGATCGCCTGCTGGTAGGTGCCTGATGCGACCCGCAGACGAGGCGGCCCCGGGAGACCGACGAGCTCGAACAGGTCCGCGTCGACAAAGAAAGTTGACGGAAGGTCGACATGCTCGACAGTGCGACTTTGAGCCGACGCGGAGGTTGTCAGGCTGGAAATGAGGTTCACCGTCAACGTTGTGACCAGCTGCTCGAGCATCCGGGCGGGCGTCTCGACCGCGGTGCCAGCAGTGATCGCGGTGGCCCGTGCCTCGGACCACCTTGTGATGCCGGGGCGCACGGCCTGCTCCTCCAAGGTGTAGGCACCGGCGAAGTCGAGACGTCCCACCCAAGGGTGGGCGTCGAGTCCCTGTGTCGCCAGGCTTGATGCCGGCACCGCGGCGAACGGGGAGTGCCAGTGCACCCAGGGGACCTTCAGTTCCTTCATCAAGATGTTGCCGTTGACGTGGCTCTCGAACGGGCCGTGGTCCCGCGTAGGGCTTCCCAGCGCGTGACGGGAGTTGCCCGCGAAGACCCAGGCGTTGCTGTCCGACATGGTGCGGTAAAAGTTGAAGCCGCCTTGGATCGCGTCCCACGCCATGACCTCGACCATGCCTTCGTCCGGGTGGAAGCTGGACAGGACCACCTCAGCCCCTTGGGACCCGATGCCGCACGCGACCAAGAACCGCATGTTGCGTTGCGCCTCGGTCACCTCTGCTGGCAGTTGGCTACCTTCCCCGACGAGGAAAAACTTCTGCTGCGCGAGCGGGCCACCTGGGTCGACCTGCTCCAGCTCGTGGAGCACCTCGCCGGCCGTGTTTGGGAAGATTCCGGCCCGCAGCAGCCGCGCGGCAAACGGGTCGTTCAGCTCGGCGGCAGCCTGCTCAACGGACATCTGCACCGGAATGTCGTCGAGTCCGAGGATGAACCGGCTGATTGTGTCGTCGGACAACCCGCGGATGTTCAACTGGGTGCACGCACGGTGCGGCGCCGAAGCGCCAATGTCTTCGAGCTCTGAAACGGTCACGCGAGGCTCCTCGGGGTGACACGCCCCGCAGCGGGCAGAGAACTGCTGCTGCTTGGGTCATGCGAAGGTCAAGGTTACCCTGACCGCAGGCCCAATGACATCCCTTGCGGGCGACCGTGGTGAGCGGGACAAGACCGACGCGAAGGACGCGATCGATCTGGCGACGTTGTTGCGCCTGGACCAGATCACTGCTTGGGCCGCGTCAGAACCTCCATCATCGGGAGACCTCAACCTCGACCTCGACCCGGGCCGCCAGCCCGCCGACGACGGCCGCCAACGAAATCACACGCCAGCTAGACCTCACGGTCAAGATCTCCTTGACCTTGGTCGCGAGACGCCCCTACGCTTCGCCTGTCCAAACAGGGTGCTCGCCGCCGGCGGGCCACGTTCATACGGGGTTACAATGAGTGGTAACAAATGGAAGTTCGGAGTAGTTGGTGTTGCGGCAGTTTCGTCGGTCTTCGCGATGGCGCCTGCATTCGCCCTCGGTTTCGACGAAGGCAGTATCAGCTGCTCGAATGTGGCGCGGGTCCAGTCGCGAACCTCCGGGGACACGTACGTGTCACCCCCTGCCGAGGGGTCGCGCTACATCGGAACGTACGGGTCTCTCACGACCAAGCTGACGCATGAGGCCTTCCCGAATGACGGCCACTGGGAGGTCCTTTCCAGTGGCGGCATCGACGTGAACGAGACCGCCGGGCAGTGCACCAGCATTCCGTGGTGACGTTCCTTTTACTGAATTGCACGACGGACGGGACAGCGATGTCCCGTACTGGCAGGTCGCCACTGCGCCGGTGGGTGTTGTTCGCCACCGGGGCAGTGCTGGCCTTCACAACCGGCTGCGCGAACGAACCTGCGGATTCCCCCAGTCGATCTGGCGAATCAAACGGAGCGGGGTTCGGCAACTCGCAGGCTGGGGACGAGTCCGGATCTGACGCCCCGAAGAGCGGCCGTCTGCAAGATCAGAATGCGTTCGCACGCCGACTAGAGCAGTGCCTGAGAGACCGGGGCTGGGATGCGGAGACCTTCGACTCGGGAGGCGGCCAAGTGGGTGTTCAGCCCGCCGGTAGGTTGCCGCAGAGTCAACTCGAGGGCTGGTCGCAGGATATGCGATCGTGCTCCGAGGCGAGCGATCCGCTTCCCGCAGCTCCGCCACCCGACGACACACAGGTGCGAGCATTCTACGCTTTCCTTGTCGAACAGAAGACCTGTCTGGAAGGTGAGGGGGAGCCGATAACGGAAGCCCCAAGTGAGGAATCTTTTGTCGAGTCCTTTGTAACGGGCGAGTACTGGACGCCCTGGAGCGACGTTAACCTCGATCAAAGTGTCGCGCGTCTCGCTGAACTGGAGCAGAAATGCCCGCAAGAACCTCCAGCCGGGGTGCTTTTCGATTGAGCAGACTATTCGGACCTCGAATGGCTCCGACAAGGCTGCTTGCCGCGCTCGGCGCGATGATTGTCGCCGCCGGGATCGGGTTCTGGGCCGCGAGCGCCACATTGACTGCACCCGAGGTGGAAGCGCATGCAACCCCCACCCCTCGATACGAGGTCGAGCAAGGAACACTTCAGCGTTCCTTGTCTTTCACCGCCACTGCGAAGTGGGATCGCAAATTGGCGGGGCGCGGCGGGGGGCAAGGGGTCGTCACTCACTTGTCGCTGAACAGTGCAGTGCCCGCCGCCGACGGTGCCAGGTTGCTCGAGATAAACGAACGTCCGGTGGTGCTCGCCCAGGGAGTGGTCCCGATG
>JBDSPC010000321.1:0-3879 GCA_039914485.1 Nocardioides sp. | reverse complement strand
GGCGAGGCCTGCGAGATCGGCCAGCAGAGACCCGATGGTCTTGTTGTCGGACGCCTCGTAGAAGCCGTCCACGACCGGCATACCCGTCATGGTCGACCGGAGGACCAGCGGGGGAAGGTCGGTGATGGTGGCGAGTGCGTCGATCGCGACCTGGGTGGGGTCGGCGTCGGTCCACGACAGTGGGGCGTTGATGTAGCGGCGGTTGAAGTACGCCTCGAGGGTGTCGGCGTTGACGTCCACGGACGCGGAGGAGTTCCCGGGCCGGGAGCGGACGAGACCGCCCCACACGATGCGGTCCCCGTCGGGGTCGACAGCGACCAGCACGGACCGCATGGGCTTGGTGGCCTCATCCCACCCCGGAAGCCGCTTGCCGTTGTTGGAGCAGACCGTCTTGATCGTGGCGGGGGAAGCCAGGTTGATCACCCGCGACAGAGTGCCGCACGACGTCACCGCAACCCGCTGACCGCGTAGGCCGGTCTTGAAGTCCAGCGACCACCACTCGAGCTCGTTCACCCGGCACTCACTTCCAGGCACTCCGCACGTCGACCGTCAGCAACGCGGCCGCGTCGAAGCCATCGCCGGAGAACGCGATCGTGTTCGACCCGGGCACCAGCGACCACCAGGAGCCGAGCACCCGGCGAGACTGGCTGCTCACGGTGGCGGTGCCGTTCGCGACGTCGATGACCAACGTCTGCCCGGCAGAGACGGCCTCAACCACCAGCAACGACTGGCCGGTGGTGAGGTTCGTGATCCGGCACGGCGGGCACGGGCCGGTTACCGTCAACAGGGGCGGGGAGTCCCACGTCCCTTCGTTGACGACGGTGGCGGTCGAATTCGTGGTGACCCCCGACCATGTGACCGGGTACGTCACCGGCCACACCAGGCCACCGGTGGATGACGGGAGGCCCATCGACACCGACTGCAGCACAGCTGCGTACTTGCGGGGGTCCGGGGCCAGCAGCGACAGGGAGAACTTGCCGTAGCCACCGATCCGGTCGGTGAAGACCGGCTTCCCCTCCTGGCGGACAGCCGCAATCCGCTCTGGCATCGTGCCCTCGCCGGCCGAGACGAGGAGCGTGCCGAGCCCCCGAAACGGCACCTGGGCGAGGAGTCGATCCCAGGCGCGTGTCGCGTCGTCCCACACGTCACTCTCAGTGTCGATCGACCCTGACACGTGTATGAGCCTCGGCCCGGCGTACTGGGCGGTGACCCAGGTGCCGTCGGCGTACGACTTCTGCTGCACGCCGGTGCCGGTGCCCGAGTCCCAGCCGTCGTCCCAGCCGTCGAGGCCCGTGAGCGTCCAGCGAACGCCCTCGGCGTCGACGGGGGCGTTGTTGTACGCCGACATGAAGATGCTGCCGAGCTGGACACCGGTGTTGGGCGGGACGGCCATCAGTAATTCCCCAACAGTCGGACGAGCTCGGCCACCGTGGCCGAAGCGCTGATCGTCTCGTAGATCGTGAAGTTGTTCTCCCGCGCCGCCTGGATGGCCGCGGTCAGAGCTGCGAACTGCTGGTTCATCAAGGTGAACTGCTCGTTCGCCGACCCCCACTCCGTGCCATATCCCGCCATGCTGGCCTGGGTGGACACCGAACCGAGCAGGTCCTGACGCTGCTTGAAGAACGCAGCAAAGTCATCCACCTCTCCAGCGGCGAGCATGGCGCTGATGCCAGCGTTGGACTGGTTGCCGAGTAGGTCCTCGAGTGCGGCGCCCGACAGCCCTAGGGCCGGATCAGAGAGTCGCGCAATCAGAGAACTGCGCTCCGTGAGATCGCCGATGTCTGACTTGGCCTTGGAGCGCCAGTCGCCTGCTGCCGAGTCGGCACCAACCCAGAGGCCGTGCTTCTGCTCGCTCGCTCCACCGAACCACGAACCGCCGAAGCCCGACGTCGCCGCTTCGCCGAGTCGGTCCATCTTCGCCTTCACGCGGTCGAGCACGTCCTCGGCGAGGTTGTACCTCTTCTCAGAGTCCTGAATCGCGTAATCCCATGCGCGCTCCTGCCCGGCTAGCACCGCGTCAGCCCGCTCCTGCTCGGCCTTCAGACGCGCGTCCTCGGCCTCCTCTGCCGCCTTGATGCGCTCCTCTTCGAGGTCGGCCAGCTCCCGGTCCCTCTTCTCCTTGGCCTCGATCCGCGCCTGCTCGCGGCGGTCGTTGCGGTCAGCCTTCTCCTGCTTGAGAGCCAAGCGAGCTTCGTTGACCTCGGACTTTGGGCGGTCCGCCTCGCGAGCGGACTTCAGCCGACGGCGCGCGTCCCTGATCTCAAGATTCTGCTGCTGGGCCTCGTCGTTGAGACGACTCTTGAGTAGGTCCTTGGTGCGCTGCTTGTCGAGCTGCCGCTGGCGCTGCTCTTCCTCGCGCCGCTCCCGCTCTTCACGCCGACGCTCGGCCTCTTCGCGGGCTTGGCGCGCCTTCTTGGTGGCCTCCGATTCGGGCCCACCGCCCCCGGCGAGACGCATGGCGTTGGCTTGATCGAAGAACCCGAGGCCGTACTTCTCCACGGCGGCGGCTCGGATGACGTACTCGCCGTCCGAGAGCATCGCCGGGACCGAGTCGGAGGTTGGCGTGCCCGGCCCGTAGATCGGGCCGCCAGCGGCCTTCAGCTTCGTGTTCTGGAGGCTGTGGGTGGTGACCGTCTTGACGTAAGTCGTCGCGGTAGTGCCGTCGAGCCGCTCCAGTTGGGCTTGCACCTTCGCCAGCGCAGCCTCTGCGGCCTCGATCTTGGCGTCGACCTTGGGGCTCGGCTTCATCGCGTGGAGGCGGTCGAGGCGTTCCTGGATGTGGGCGGCCTTGTTCTCGGCCTCCTTGACCTCCAGCTTGATGAGCGTCTTGACCAGCTTCGGCGTGAGTCCGAGGTCGTCGAGATAGTTGTTCAACTGGGGCCGCGCGATGCCAGCCGCCTCGCCGGCATCCAGCAAGGCCTGGCGCTGCTTGCGGAGCATCCCCGAGAGCTTGCCTGCAGAGCCGCCTGCGTTGGCCTCGGCGATCAGTACGTCCTTGAGACCGGTGACGCGATCGCGGAGCACTGCGCGGTTCTGGCTGGCGGCGTCCGAGTTGGCGAACAGCGACCCGTTGTTCTTGTCCAACTCCTCGTTGAGGTTGCGGAGTCCGTCGCGCCATGCGTCAGTCGCTGCGGAGAGGCCCAGTCCGGGCCCGAGCAGGGAGTCGAGCGTGGCCTCAAGGATCTCGGCCGACGTGGCGGTGTCCACCATGTCGTTGTCGAGTGCACGGAACGCGTCAGCGACAGCCCGCGTGCGCCCCGCGGCCGAGTCGGCGTTGGTCGTCCAGTCGGCGATCGCGACGGCAGCGTCCTCGAGCCCTGCCTGATCCATGCCCGCAAGGTCTTCGACAGTGATGCCGAGGGCCTGCATGGCTGGCGAGGCGCGGTCGGCGACGGCGGCAAGGTCTTCGATGGCGAAGGAGATCGCCCCGTTGTCGTCGCGCTGGAAGACCATGTCGAGAGCGAGACCGACGTTGTAGAGCCCGTTCTCGGCGTTGACGAGCTTGTTGGTCTTCTCGTTGATCTTGTCGATCTCGTCGCCGTACAGCGCGGACCCGTCGCTCGCGTGCTGGGCCAGTTCCTTCCAGAAGGCGGGGGACGCAGCGTTCTGGAGGTTCTGCCCGAAGGAGGGATCGTCGACCGCCGCTCGCAGATCCATGATCGCGGCGTGGGCGTCGATCAGGCCCTGCCTCTGCGCGGCGAAGGCGCTGGTGCTGCCGTCGAGTGTGCGGTCCAGACCGTCCATCATCTGGTCGACGTCATCGCCCGCAGCGGCGAAGTCCATCATCAGGCCTACGCTGCCGCCGACGGCCGCGCCCCACGGGCCGGCGAGGGTGCCCATCAGGGCCATTGAGGCTGTGTTCGAGAGGCCCATGCTGTC
>JBDSPC010000246.1:0-18020 GCA_039914485.1 Nocardioides sp. | reverse complement strand
CGCCCACACACCGAAGACTCCGCAGGCGTCCTGCGGGCCCTGGTCGTGGGGATCGATGGCCGCGGTCAAACGGCCGTCGCCGCCCTTGCGGTGCGGGGAGGCGTAGGGCACGGGCTGCAGTCTACGGCCCCACGCCGGGCGCCCCGAATCGCCCGGGCGGCGTGGACGCTTCCCTCGCTGAGCAGGCGTTTCGGCGTACGGCGCAGGGCCGTCCGTCAGCGCGGGAGGGCGCCGACGTTGCGGAGCAGGTAGGCCTCGGCGAGCACGACCTTCTCGAACTCCGCGAGGTGCAGGCCCTCGTTGGCGCCGTGGGCCCGGGTGTCGGGGTCCTCGACGCCGGTGACGAGCACGCTCGCCTGCGGGAACGCCTCGAGGAACTCGGCGATGAACGGGATGGAGCCGCCCACGCCCATGTCGACCGGCTCGGTGCCGTCCCAGGCCTCGGCGAAGGCGGCCCGCGCTGCGTCGTACGCCGGTCCGGTCGCGTCGATCTGGGTGGCCTCGCCGGTGTCGACGACCACCGTGTTGAGGGTGGCGCCCCAGGCCACGTGCTTCTCGAGGTGGGCCTGGAGGCAGGTCACCGCGTTGGCGGTGGTGTCGCCGGGCGCGACGCGCAGGCTGACGCGGCAGCGGGCCGCGGGGACGAGCGTGTTGGAGGCGCCGTCGACCTTGGGGGCGTCGAAGCCGGTGATGCTGAGGGCGGGCTTGGTCCAGAGGCGCTCGACGGCCGAGCCGGTGCCGATCCACTCGATGCCGTCGGCCGCACCCGACTCCGCGCGAAGGCGTGCCTCGGGGTAGTCGACGTCGGCGGCGGGGCCGCTGACGAGGCCCTCGATCAGCAGGTTGCCGGCATCGTCGTGGAGGCTGGCGATGAGGCGGCTGAGCGTCATGATCGAGTCGGGCACGAGGCCGCCCCACATGCCGGAGTGCACGGCGTGGGTCAGCGTGCGGACCTCGACGTCCATCCGGACCAGGCCGCGCAGGCTGGTGGTCAGGGCGGGCTCGCCGATGTCCCAGTTGCCGGAGTCGGCGATCACGATGACGTCGGCCGCGAGCCGGTCCTGGTAGGTGTTGAGCAGCTCGACGAGCGTGTCGGAGCCGACCTCCTCCTCGCCCTCGATGAACATCACGAGGTTGACCGGCAGCTCGTCGCCGAAGATCCGGACGGCGCCGAGGTGGGCTGCGATGCCGGCCTTGTCGTCAGCGGCGCCGCGGCCGTAGAGGCGGTCGCCCCGTTCGGTCGGCTCGAAGGGCGGCGAGTCCCAGTCGGCGTGGTCGTTCTCGGGCTGCACGTCGTGGTGGGCGTACAGCAGCACGGTGGGCGCGCCCTCGGGCCCGGCCTTCTTGGCGATGACCGCCGGCGGGGCGCCGTCGAAGGCGCGCACGATCTCGGTCTCGAAGCCCTCGGCCTTGAACAGCGCCTCGGTCGCCTGCGCGCTCTTCTCGACCTCGCCGGCGCGGGCCGGGTCGGCACTGACGGACTCGATGCGGACCAGGTCCTCGAGGTCCTGGCGGACGCCGGGGAGGATTTCGGCGAGGCGGGCGCGGATGTCGATCGTCATGCGTCGCACCCTAGCCGGGGGCGACTCAGCCGTCAGTTCCACTCCTGCGGGCGACGCTCCAACGTGTTGTGCCGCTCGACGTCGGAGAAGCCGAGGCCGCGGTAGAGCCGGATCGCGTCGCCGTCGGTGTCGGCCGCGATGACCAGCTTCTCGAGCTTGTACGCCGCAAGCGCGTGCTCGCCGGCGGCGTGCACGACCGCAGCGGCCAGCCCCTGGCGGCGATGGTCGGGGTGCGTCTCGACCGTCTGGTAGCGGGCCACCCCGGCGTGCGTCACGAAGACGGCGGCGGTGCTGACCATGGCGTCGTCGACGAACGCGCCGAAGCGCTGGCCGACGCCCTTGGCGACGAGGGCCCGCTCCTGCTCGTTCTTTCCGCGGGCGTAGGTCATGAACGTCGCCTCCTCGGTCTTCGCCCAGAGGTGGTGCGCCAGCCGGGCCCGCTGCTCCCAGTCGTCGTCGCTCTCCAGCGGCCGGATGACGACGCCCTCGGCGACCGGGCGCGGCTCCGTGAGGGCACCGGCGGTCAGGACCGTGCCGACGTCGGCCTCCATGTCGGCGTCGACGAAGGGCTGCAGCTGCTCGGTCAGGTCGTCGACACCGTCGATGCCGATGCTCACGTGCTCGGCCTCGGGGAACTCCGTGTGGAACGCACCGATCACCTCGCGCTCTCCGCCGGGGACGGGCAGCTGCTCGAGCACCAGGAAGTTGCCCCAGAAGTAGGTCGGGTTCGACGGCGTGCGGATCACCAGGTGGGTGCCGCGGTCCTCGATCTGGCTGCCGGTCATCTCCAGCAGGCGCAGGTCGGTGCGGAATCCGAGGGAGCGGAGGAACATGTCAGTCCTTCTTGTCGGTGAGGGGCAGGTACGCCGTCAGGTCGGTGCGCTCTCCACTGGCCCTGATCCGGCCGCTGCCGATCGCGCCGGTCCAGTCGATCTCGCCGGTGGCCAGCGCGATCCACGTCGCCGCATCGGTCTCGATCACTGCCGGCGGTGTGCCGCGGGTGTGCCGGACTCCGGGGATGACCTGCGCTGCGGCGTACGGCGGGACGCGGACCTCGACGGAATTGCCGGGTGCTCGTTCGGCGAGCACGGCCAGGAAGTGCTTGGTGAGCAGTTTGTCGTCGCCGGGTGTGCGGCTCTCGAGCGCCAGTGCCACCGTTGCGGGGTCGGCAGGGCGGAGTCGGACGGGCACGGTTGCACCCTAGTCGCGCACTCCGCCCCTACGCTGACCCGCATGACCGTGGACTCGGCGTCGCTGGAGCGCTTGTCGGCCAGGGCGGTGCAGGCGACGGTCGCCCGCCTCAGCGAGCGGATCGAGGCCCGCTTCCCCACCCGCGGACTGGCGCGCGTGGCCCTTGAGCTGACCCGCCTGGCAGGCGACGTGTCCGAGGGAGCAGCGGCCATCCGGGCGCGGCTGCGCTGGGTGCGGCTGGCGTCGCGAGTCGGGGTCGTGCTGGTCGTGCTGGCGACCCTCGTCGCCATCGCGCTGGCCATGCAGGACGCCGGACGGGTCGACAGCTCCGTCGACTGGCTGCCGCTGATCGAGAGCGCCATCAACGACGTGGTCTTCGCAGCGATCGCGGTCTTCTTCCTCTACGCCCTGCCCAACCGGATCGAGCGCGGGCAGTTGCTGGGCCTGTTGCACCGGCTGCGGTCGCTCGCGCACATCGTGGACATGCACCAGCTGACGAAGGACCCGGAGCGACTGCGGCACGACTTCACGCCGACGCCCGCCTCCGCCGCCCTCGACCTCGACCGGGCCGGGATGGAGCACTACCTCGACTACTGCTCCGAGCTGCTGAGCCTGATCGGCAAGGTCGCGGCGTTGTGTGCGGAGGAGTCACGCGACCCGGTCGTGCTCGACACGGTGAGCACGGTCGAGACCCTGACCACCGGGATGTCGCGCAAGATCTGGCAGAAGATCAGCCTCTTGCCGGACTGATCGTGTCGAGCAGCTCCACGATCGACTGCCACGTGTCGGTGGCGGTGTCGATGAGGTCGAAGTGGCCGCCGGTGACCTCGATCAGCTCGGCGGTGGCGCCGGCCTCGGACGCGGCCTCCACATACGCCTGTGACTGACCGATCGGCACGAGGTCGTCGTCCGGCGCGTGCAGGCACCACACGGGTACGTCGAGGGGCAGCTGCCGCATCGGGTCCGCCAGGTCGAAGGCCGGGTCGTCGGGCGCGACGCCCATCAGGCTCTGCACCGCTCCCCCGCCGAGGTTCTGGTCGTACGCCGATGTCAGGTCGAGCACGCCGGCCTGCGACAGCACGTGGCTGACCTCGACGCCGCCGGCCCACTCGTCGAAACGCTGCCGGGCGGCCGCCCACGTCGCCAGGTGTCCGCCGGCCGAGTGGCCGAGCGTGACGACCGGCCCCTCGCCCTCGACGAGGTTGATCGCGGCGTGGACGTCGTCGAAGGTCGTCGGGAACCCGCCGCCGTTGCCGACCCTGCGGTATTCGACGTTGAGCGCGGTCCAGCCCCTCGCGGCCAGGTCGACGGCCAGGGGCACGCCGAGGTCTGCGCCGTACCCCGACTGCCAGAAGCCGCCGTGGATGACGACGACCGTGCCCCGGCTCGCACCCTCGGGGGCGTAGCGGTCAACCCACTGGGAGGAGTCCTCGCCGTAGGTCAGGCGCTCGACTCCCTGCTCGTCACTCGGCATCGGGTCTCCTCCATTGCTCGGGTCGGACACGCCACCATCCGCGCAGGCGGCAGCCAGCGGGAGGAGTCCAGCGGCCGCCAGTGCGGCGCGCCGCGTCAGGGCAGCCATCGGGCGACCCTACCGATGACGTCAGCCGAGCGCGTCGGGGAGCGTGGCCGCCCAGGCCGCGCGGAGCTCGTCGACCGCGATCTCGAACTGTCCCTGGACCGCGATCGTGTCGCCGCCGGTGTGCCCGATCGGCGCGACCGGAACGCCGTGCTTCTCGGCCAGCGCGACGAGGCGATCGGCGTTGTCGGTGGTCACGGTCACGATGGCCCGAGCAGCGGATTCCGAGAAGAGGCCGACGAAGGCGTCGCCCTCGATCGCCACCGACACCCCGACGCCGTTGCGGAAGGAGGACTCCGCCAGGGCTTGCGCCAGTCCGCCGTCGGACAGGTCATGGGCACTGGTGACAACTGAATCGCGCGACGCCTCGACGAGCAGCGTGGACAGCGCCCGCTCGGCACCGAGGTCGATCTGCGGCGGCAGGCCACCGAGGTGCCCGTGGATGACGTGCGCCCACTCCGATCCGGAGAGCTCCTCGCGGGTCTCGCCGAGCACGAACACCCGCTCGCCCGCAGCCGGGAAGCCACTCGGCGTACGCCGCGTGACGTCCTCGATGACGCCCAGGATGGCCACCACCGGGGTCGGCAGGATCGCGGTCTCGCCGGTCTGGTTGTACAGGCTGACGTTGCCGCCGGTCACGGGGATGCCGAGCTCGAGGCAGGCGTCCTTGAGGCCGCGGCACGCCTCTGCGAACTGCCACATCACGTCGGGGTCCTCCGGCGAGCCGAAGTTGAGGCAGTCGCTCATCGCCATCGGGACGGCGCCGACGGTGGAGACATTGCGGTAGGACTCGACGAAGGCGAGCTGGGCACCGGTGTAGGGGTCCAGCTTGGCGAAGCGACCGTTGCAGTCGGTCGACAGGGCCACACCGAGGTTGGTCTCGTCGTCGATGCGGATCATGCCGCCGTCCTCGGGCTGGGAGAGGACCGTGTTGCCGCGGACGTAGCGGTCGTACTGGTCGGTGACCCACGACTTGTCACAGAGGTTGGGGCTGGCGACGAGGGTCTTCAGGGTCGCGGCGAGCTCGTCGCCGGTGGTGGGCCGCGGCAGCGCCTCGGCGGCGTCTGCCTGCAGGGCGTCCTGCCAGGCCGGACGGGCGAAGGGGCGGTGGTAGGTCGGGCCGTCGTGCGCGACCGAGGCCGGCGGGACGTCGACGATGCGCTCGCCGTGCCAGTCGATCTCAAGGCGACCGGTGGTGGTGACCTCGCCGATGACGGCGGCCTCGACCTCCCACTTGGCGCAGATCGCGAGGAACTCCTCGACGTGGTCCGGCTCGACGACCGCCATCATGCGTTCCTGCGACTCGCTCATCAGGATCTCTTCGGGAGCCAGCGTCGAGTCGCGCAGCGGCACTCGCTCCAGGTCGCAGTGCATGCCGCCGTCGCCGGCGGAGGCGAGCTCCGAGGTGGCGCACGAGAGGCCCGCGCCTCCGAGGTCCTGGATGCCATTGACGACGCCGGCGGCGAACAGCTCGAGCGTGCACTCGATGAGCAGCTTCTCCATGAACGGGTCGCCGACCTGCACGCTGGGGCGCTTCGCGGGACCGGTCGACTCGAACGTCTCGGACGCCAGGATGGACACGCCACCGATGCCGTCGCCGCCGGTGCGGGCGCCGTACAGGATGACCTGGTTGCCGTCGCCGGCTGCCTTCGCGAGGTGCAGGTCCTCGTGGCGCAGGACGCCGAGGCCGAGGGCGTTGACGAGCGGGTTGCCGGCGTAGCTCGCGTCGAAGACGACCTCGCCGCCGATGTTGGCGAGCCCGAGGCAGTTGCCGTAGCCGCCGACGCCGGCCACGATCCCGGGCAGCACGCGGTGGGTGTCGGGCGCGTCGAGCGGCCCGAAGCGGAGCGGATCCATCACCGCGACCGGGCGGGCGCCCATCGCCAGGATGTCGCGGACGATGCCGCCGACGCCGGTGGCGGCGCCCTGGTAGGGCTCGACGTAGGACGGGTGGTTGTGCGACTCGACCTTGAACGAGACGGCATAGCCCTGGCCGATGTCGATGACGCCGGCGTTCTCGCCGATGCCGGCCAGCATCTTGCCGATCGGGGTCTCCTGGGGGACCTCGCCGAACTGCTTGAGGTGCACCTTGCTCGACTTGTAAGAGCAGTGCTCGGACCACATGACGCTGTACATCGCGAGCTCGCTGCTCGTGGGGCGTCGGCCGAGGATCTCGCGGATCCTGGCGTACTCGTCGGCCTTCAGGCCGAGGTCGGCCCAGGGCTGGTCCCGCTCGGGGTCACCGGACGCCACGGCGACGGTGTCGAGGGTGCTCGTGCGGGGGGCCTGCTGGGTCTCGGACACGGGCGTCAATCTACTAAGCCGCGCGCCGCCTTCCACTGCCGCGTCCGCCCGGCGGCGTACGGCGGGGGCTCGATCGAGGCGAAGGTGTGACGAAAGTGACAGGTGGGACGTAGGATGCGCATTCGCGACCCGACCTTCCCCAGCTTCTGGAGTCACGACCATGCGCCGAACTGCCATTGCCGTGAGCACGGCCCTGCTCGCCACCGTCCTCGGCGTCACCGCCCTGCGGACCGCCGACCCGGGCGACTCCCCGGGCGCGATCGCCGAGCTGGCCAGCGCGTCGGCGAGAGCCGCGATGGTGGCCGCCTCCACGCCGGGCGACTTCACCGGCCTCGGCTTCGACCAGTGCGTGGCCCCGACCCAGACCGCCATGGACGCGTGGATCACCGCATCCCCCTATCGCGCGGTCGGGATCTACATCTCCGGCGACTCGCGCGCCTGCCGGACGCAGCCCAACCTCTCGCCCACGTGGGTCGCGACGCAGGTCTCGCGCGGCTGGCGGCTCCTGCCGATCGCCCTCGGCCCGCAGGCCTCCTGCCTGGACCGCTTCCCGCGCTACGCGGACGACTTCAAGATCAACCCGAAGCCGGACAGCAGCTATGCCGCCGCCCGCGCGCAGGGCGTGGTCGAGGCCGACAAGAACGCCACGGACGCCGCCGCTCTGGGCATCGGGCCGGGCAGCACGCTGTGGTACGACCTCGAGGCCTTCGACCTCGGCAACACCCACTGCCGCGAGTCGGCGCTGGTCTTTGTCAGCGCGTGGGTCACCCGGACCAAGGAGCTCGGCTACGTCGCCGGGTTCTACTCCAGCGCGAGCTCGGGCATCAAGATGCTCGACGACGCCCGCCTGACGAGGCCCGGCGTCTTCACGCTCCCCGACCGCATCTGGATCGCGCGGTGGGACGGTGTCGCCAACACGTCGACGAGCTACATCACCGAGGACGGCTGGCGCCCGGGCGGCCGGATGAAGCAGTTCAAGGGCGGCCACAACGAGACGTGGGGCGGCGTCACCATCAACATCGACACCAACTACCTCGAGCTCAGCGGGTCGGGCACTGCGCCCGTTCCTCCGCCGCCGGCGCCGGTTGCCGTTGCGGCACCCGCGCCCGAGACGCACTGCGCCGGCACCCGGGTCGACTTCCCGAACTACTACACCCTCAAGCCGAAGGCGGCCAGCAAGGCCCGCACGCTCGCGCTGCAGTGCCTGCTCAAGGAGAAGAAGCGGTACGTCGGCAAGCTGGACGGGGACTACGACCGCGCGACCCGCAAGGCCGCCGGCGCGTGGATGAAGTCGCGCGGCTTCAAGCCCACCCGCACCTGGCGTCGCAAGAACTGGGTGGCGCTGCTCGCCGGCCAGGAACGCCCCGTGCTCGACGTCGGCGCCTCCGGTCCCGCGGTGTCACGGCTCCAGCGAGCGCTGACCGCGGCGCGGCAAAGGGTGGCGGTGACGGGAGCCTTCGACGAGGCCACCCGAGCAGCCCTGGTCGCCTATCAGACGCGAGTCGGCGCAGCGGCCACCGGCACGACCGACGCAGCCACGTGGGAGATGTTGGCGAAGGGTCGGTTCTGATCCATCTGGATACTCCGTGACGAACGGACCCCGGATTCAGCGATCCGAGGGTCCGTTCGTCACGGAGTATCGAGGTTTCAGGCAGGCGGACCGACGGCCAGCGCGACAGCAGTGAGCAGGCCGACGGCCACCACGAGCAGGCCCACCGCGAGCTGGTAGCGGCGCAGCAGCCAGCAGACCGCGCGTTGCAGGGCCGTCGGGCTGTCCTCACGGGAGAGCCAGTCGGTCCCGAGCAGGCCGCGCCGGTCGGCGTACACCTCGAAGAGGAGGGTCGCGAACGGCGGCACCGCGGCAGCGAGACCGAGCACGGCGCGCGGCAGCGACCAGCGCTGGTCGATCGCGACGATCACGGTCACCAGGCAGTAGGCGATGAACACGACGCCGTGCACCATGCCGAAGATCCGGACGCCGAGCTCGCCCAAGGACACAGCCTCGGTGGCATATTTCACAAACATCCCGGTCAGCAGCAACGCCCAGGTGATCGCCTCGGCGACGGCGAGCGAGCGGAAGAGGCTGCGGGGGGTCAGGCGATTCATGCGAAGGCGGCGGCGGCCAGCGAGGTGAAGAACCCCAACCCGTCCGTGCCGGGACCGCAGAGGTCCTCGACGGCGTGCTCGGGGTGCGGCATCAGGCCGACCACGTTGCCGCGCTCGTTGGAGATGCCGGCGATGTCGCGCAGCGAGCCGTTGGGGTTGTCCCCGAGGTAGCGCGCAACGACGCGGCCCTCGCCCTCGAGGCGGTCCAGGACCTCCTCGGACGCGACGTAGCCGCCCTCACCGTTCTTCAGCACGACGGTGACCTCCTGGCCCGCGGAGTAGGCCGAGGTCCAGGGGGTGTCCACCCGCTCGATCCGCAGGCGCTGGTCGACACAGTTGAACTTGCGGTGGTCGTTGCGGATCAGCGCGCCGGGCAGCAGGTGCGACTCGCAGAGGATCTGGAAGCCGTTGCAGATGCCGAGCACCGGCATGCCCTTGCCTGCCGCCTCGATCACCTCGGTCATCACCGGAGCGAAGCGGCTGATGGCACCGCAGCGGAGGTAGTCGCCGTAGGAGAAGCCACCGGGCAGCACGACCGCGTCGACGCCCTGGAGATCGTGGTCGCCGTGCCAGAGGGCGACGGCCTCGTGGCCACCGAACCGGACGGCGCGGCGCGCGTCGACGTCGTCGAGCGAGCCGGGGAAGGTGACGACGCCGACCCTCACTTGGGGCCCCCGCGAAAGTGCGAGTGCAGCGAGCAGTTTCGTGGGGAGAATTTCATGCGAGGTGGACCTCGTAGTCCTCGATCACGGGGTTGGACAGCAGCGTCTCGGCCATCTGCTGCACCTCGGCGAGGGAATCGGGCGTCGCGTCGCCCTCGATCTCGACCTCGAAGCGCTTGCCCTGGCGGACCTCGACAACGCCGGCGAAGCCGAGGCGCGGGAGCGCACCGAGCACGGCCTTGCCCTGGGGGTCGAGGATCTCGGGCTTGGGCATGACATCGACCACGTATCGGGCCACGGGCGCTCCTGGGCGTCGGGGGTTTGCAGTGCCGATCCTATCGGCGCCCCCGACGACCCGGAGCGGCAGTCGGCCCTTGACGACCTTGAACGCCTTCTTGCTCGGCGTCGCGTCGGCGGCGGTGCGAGGACGGGTGCAACGTCGAGGTCAATTCCGCCTGCGCGCCGCGACGATCACCAGTGCCACCCCGAGCCCGGCCACGATCGGCCCGATCTTCGCCCAGGTGTCCACGCCGGTCATCGAACTGCCCTCGAGGTAGCCCAGCCCCTGGAAGGTCCAGACGGCACCGACCACGGCCAGCAGGCCGCCGAGGATGAGGAGGAGGGGCTTCACGAGAGCTCGCGCTTGAGGATCTTGCCGGTCGCGGTCATCGGCAGCTCGTCGACGAACTCGACGATGCGGGGGTACTTGTAGCCGGCCATCTGCTCCTTGCCCCACGCCACCAGCTCGTCCTCGGTCAGCTCGACCTCCTTGTTGCGGATGACCACGGCCTTGATCTCCTCGCCGTGGCTCTCGTGCGGGACCCCGATCACCGCGGCCAGGCTGACGCCGGGGTGAGTGAGCAGCACTTCCTCGATCTCGCGGGGGTACACGTTGAAGCCGCCGCGGATGATCATGTCCTTCGACCGGTCGACGATGTAGTAGTAGCCGTCGTCGTCCTTGCGACCGAGGTCGCCCGAGCGGAACCAGCCGTCCTGGATCGCGTCGCTGGTGGCGTCCGGTCGGTTGTAATAGCCCTTCATGATGTTCGGGCCCTTGATCGCGATCTCGCCGATCTCACCCTCCGCGTCGGACCACTGGCCCGGCTCCTGGCTGATCAGCTTCATCTCGACCCCCGGGATCGGGACACCGATCGAGCCCACGCGCACCTCTTCGCCGTACGGCGAGAAGCTGGCGACCGGCGAGGTCTCGGACAGTCCGTAGCCCTCGAGGATGGTGACGCCGAAGCGCTGCTCGAACTCCTTGTGCACCTCCACCGGGAGGGCCGAGCCGCCGGCCGCGGCGACGCGGAGGTTGGCCTTGATCTCGGCGACGTCGACACCCGAGTCGGCGAGCGCTCCGAGCAGTCCCCAGTACATCGTCGGCACGCCGGCGAAGAAGGTGACCTTCTCCTTGACCATCGTCTTCAGGGCCGGCTCGGCCTCGAACCGCGGCAGCATGACGACGGTGCCGCCGAAGGCGAAGCCGCCGTTCATGATCACGGTCTGGCCGAAGGAGTGGAACAGCGGCAGCACGCAGAGGTAGGTGTCGGGATCCTCGGCATTGGCGCCGAAGAGCGCGTCGCTCGCCAGTGCGTTGGAGTGCATGTTGCGGTGGCGCAGCTCGGCGCCCTTGGGCTGGCCGGTGGTGCCTGACGTGTAGAGGATGACGGCCGTGTCGTCCTCGCTGACCTCGACCGTGTCGAAGGTCGGCGGCTGCGTGCCCATGCCCTGGCCGAGGGTCTCGGTGCCCTCGATCGGCGACGCGGCGGCCGGGTCGACCGTGATCATGAAGAACGTCTCGCAGCCGTCCGTCTGCTCGAAGCCGGCGTGCCCCTCGGCACCGATCGGCAGCTCGGCCGTGCCCTGGAAGCAGAAGTAGGCCTTCGCCTCGGAGTCGGCCAGGTGGTAGGCCACCTCGCGCCCCTTGAGCAGGATGTTGAGCGGCACCACCGTGGCGCCGGCCTTGAGGATCCCGTAGTAGACGATCGGGAAGTACGGCAGGTTGGCGCAGCTCAGGGCGACCTTGTCGCCGGGCTGGATGCCCCGCGAGACGAGCAGGTTGGCGACCTGGTTGGCGGCGCCGTTGACCTGCGCGTAGGTCAGGCGGACGTCGCCGAGAACGACGGCCTCCCGGTCGGGATAGGTGGTGGCGGAGTTCTCGAGGAGGGAGGCGAGGGAGGGCATGGCACACAACCTACTGAGGGGATGTGTGCGCCGTCACTGCCCGGAACGGGGTGGTGAGCCAGCGCGCTCTCGATCTAGCGTCCCCGTCATGGATTTTCTCGCGGGTGTCGCCATCGTCCTCGTCGGTGCCTTCGTGCTGGTCATTGCCGGCATCGTCGGGCTCTTCGCCACGGCCGGGGGATCACGGGGCTTCCGACTCGGCACCCTGGTCATCGCGCTGGGCCTGCTCGGCCTGTTCATCACCCTGGGGCTGAGTGCCGACGACGGCCAGCCGTGGGCGGTGTACGGCGGTCGGGCCGGCGGGAGCGAGACGCCCGACTCGGGCGGACCGCTGCTCGGTCTCTGGCTGCGCTCGATGCTGGTGCACGCGGGCACCGGCCTGCTGATGGGCTGGCTGCTGGTCACCCTGATCAACCTGAAGAATCGCGTCAGCGGCGGCTGAGCAGCCGGGCCGCCTTGCGCAGGTCGGCGCCGATCGCGAGACCGGCCA
Organism: Nocardioides sp.; assembly: GCA_039914485.1. Lineage (GTDB taxonomy): Bacteria > Actinomycetota > Actinomycetes > Propionibacteriales > Nocardioidaceae > Nocardioides. The sequence goes on along the minus strand of JBDSPC010000246.1, from coordinate 5,942 downwards.
GCCTGCCGGCGAGCGCCGCGGGTGCGGCGTACACGTGCCGGCCGGTGATCTCGCCCTCGGCGACCACGCGACAGCCGACACTGCGCTTCTCGAAGGCGAGCTGCAGCGTCGCCTCGATGCCCTGCCACCACCCCACCTCCGCCCACACGGACGGTCGTTCGAACCGGGTGATCTCGAGTCGCGGTCGCACGCCGACCATCGTCGTCTCGCGCCAGGTCATGCCGAGGTGCGGCTCGGCGTCGCGGTCCGCGAGCGTGACCGAGAGCAGGGAGGACTGCCACTCCGGCCGGTTGCGCGGGTCGCCGAGGTAGTCGAAGGCGACGTCGGGTGTGACGTCGAAGTCGACCGTGGCCCGGAAGCGTCGGGGACTCAGAACGTCTCCCCCGTGAGCAGTTCGTAGGCCTCGACGTAGCGCGCACGGGTGCGGTCGACGACCTCGGTGGGCAGCGCGGGCGGCGCCTCGCCGGAGGCGCGGTCCCAGCCCGACTCGGGAGACGTCAGCCAGTCGCGCACGATCTGCTTGTCGTAGGACGCCTGGGCACGGCCGGGCTGCCAGTCGGCGGCCGGCCAGAAGCGGCTGGAGTCGGGGGTCAGCACCTCGTCGGCGAGCACGGTGGTGCCGTCGGGGCGGGCGCCGAACTCGAGCTTGGTGTCGGCCAGGATGATGCCGCGCTTGCGGGCGAGGTCGTGGGCGTGTTCGTAGACCTCCACCGTCAGCATCCGCAGCTCGGCGGCCTCGTCGTCACCGACGGCCTCGATGACGGCCTCGTAGTCGACGTTCTCGTCGTGGTCGCCGACCGCGGCCTTGGTCGCGGGCGTGAAGATCGGCTCGGACAGGCGCGACCCGTCCTGCAGGCCGGCGGGCAGCGGGATGCCGCAGACCTCGCCGGTGCGGCGGTAGTCGAGGAGGCCTGAGCCGGTGAGGTAGCCACGGGCCACGCACTCGACGGGATACATGTCGAGCGACTCGCAGATCACCGCACGGCCGGCGACCTCGGCCGGGACCTCGGTCGAGACGACGTGGTTGGGGATCAGGCCCTTGAGCTGCTCGAACCACCACAGCGACATCCGCGTGAGGATCTCGCCCTTGTCCGGGATCGTCGTGTCGAGCACGTAGTCGAACGCCGAGATGCGGTCGCTCGCGACCATCAGCAGCCGGCCGGCGTGCTCGCCGTCCTCGACCCGATAGAGGTCACGGACCTTGCCCGAGTGCAGGTGGGTGGTGCCTGCGATGGCGGGAGCGTCAGGGATGTTGAAGTCGGCCACAGGGCGAGACTATCGGTGCAGCCACCAGGCCATCTTCCGCGTGATCCACGGCAGCAGCACGTAGGTCATCAGCGGGGTCATGACCAGCACCGTCAGCAGGACCCGCAGCGGCAGCGCCCAGTCGACGATCGGTGTGTGGCCGAGCACGAAGTTGGCCGCCAGGCTGAGCGGGAAGAACACCAGGAAGATCGTCACCATCTGCTTCCAGCGCGGCGGCGGTTTCGGCGCCGGGCTCGCGGCGGCACTTGTCGACTGGACCGTGGCCGGCTCGTCGAACCAGCCCTCGATGCCCGTACGCCGCTCGACATGCGTCGCCTCGATCCGGCCCTGTGCGGCCTCGAGCCACCACTCGCGCTGCGGGCTGGCCTCCCACACGGCGAGCGCGTCGGCGCTGGCGAAGCGGTAGAGCATGTGCCACTCCGGGGAGTCCTCCGACGGTCGCACCCAGCCGCTGCCGAGGAACCCGTCGAAGCGCTCGGCCAGCGACGTACCGGCCTGGACCCACGCGAGCATCTCGCTCGTGCGGGCCGGGTCGACGTGGCGCGTGACGGAGGTGGTGACGGGGGCAGACATGTCCCTCATTGTCCGTCGCCCGGGCCTTCATGGCCCAACCGAGGGCGACGAGATCCCGCCCACGTCCCCACGTCGAGCAAGAACTGTCCGTCGCGCACGAACGCCCGCTCGTGGGCGTCGTGACGGAACGCCGCTACCTGTCCTTCGTGCACACGCGCGACCGTTCCCGGCCTGTCCGGGAGGGGAAGCTCGCCCGTTCCGTCGGCGGGTCCGGAGTGGTCGTCGCCGTGGCTAAGTTCCCCCCATTCCACAGGCGGTGCCCGCCGCCCGAGCCCAGTCCCCGGAGGACCCCCATGACCGAGATCGCCACCTCACCGGCACCCGTCGCCGTGCCGGACGCCACCCCCGCCCCCGTCGGCTGGGGCGATCCCTTCCCCCTCGGGCTCGCCAGCTTCGGCATCTCCGCGCTGGTGCTGGCCAGCGTGATGTCGGGCCTGATCGACGCCGCCGCGACACCCGCCGTGCTGTCGCTGGCGCTGGCGCTCGGCTTCCTCACCGAGATCGTCGCCGGCATCATCCACTTCGCCCGCGGCGAGACCTTCGCCGGCCTGGTGTTCACGGCGTACGCCGGATTCTGGCTGAGCTACGCCCTGCTGGTGCAGTTCTACGGGCCGATGGTCACCGAGGACGGGGCCGCCATCACGGGCATGTTCCTGCTGGCGTGGGCCATCTTCTCGACGTACATGCTGATCGCGGCCCTGCGCACCAACCTGACGACGATCGTCATCTTCACGCTCCTGTGCGTGGTGTTCTACGCCGCCGCGATCGGCGCCTTCACGTCGAGCACCGGCCTGGGCCAGCTCGCCGGCGACGTGCTGATCGCCGACGCTCTCGTCGCGCTCTACGCCTCCGCCGCGATCATCGTGAACACGACCTGGGAGCGGACCGTCCTGCCCGTCCCGTGAGTCAGTAGGTCACGTCGAAGGAGGTCGCACCGGTCGCCGCCGCCTCACGGACCGCCACGTTGCGGACCCGGGCCAGGGCGGGGCCGGTGCGGCACCACTCGACGAGGGCGTCGACCGCATGGTCGTCGCCCTCCGCGTGCAGCGCCACCGAGCCGTCGGGCTCGTTGCGCACCCACCCGTTGACGCCGAGCTCGCGGGCCCGCTCCTGGGTGTACCAGCGGAACGAGACGCCCTGCACCCGCCCGGTCACGGTCGCGCGGACGGCCTTCACGAGGTCAGAGGATCGAGCCCGGTGCGTACGCCGCTGCGTCGGGGTGGCGACGGACGACGGCCTCCACCAGCGCGACCACGGCCTGGGTCTGCGCGACGGCAGCGCCGGTGAACTCGATCGGGTCGGCGACGAGGGCGTCGATCTGGTCACGGGTGAGCCCGAGTCGCGAGTCGGCGGCGAGCCGGTCGAAGACGTCGTTGACGGCCTGTCCCTTGCGCATGTCGAGGGCGACCCCGACGGCGGCTTCCTTGATCGCCTCGTGCGCGACCTCGCGGCCGACTCCGTTGCGCACCGCGGACATCAGCACCTTGGTGGTGGCCAGGAACGGCAGGTAGCGGTCGAGCTCGCGCTGGATCACGGCCGGGAAGGCACCGAACTCGTCGAGGACGGTGAGGAACGTCTGGAACAGCCCGTCGGCGGCGAAGAACGCGTCGGGCAGCGCCACACGGCGTACGACCGAGCAGGAGACGTCGCCCTCGTTCCACTGGTCGCCGGCGAGCTCGCCGACCATCGAGAGGTAGCCGCGGGTGATGACGGCGAGGCCGTTGACCCGCTCGCAGGAGCGGGTGTTCATCTTGTGCGGCATCGCGGACGAGCCGACCTGGCCCTCCTTGAAGCCCTCGGTGACGAGCTCGATGCCGGCCATCAGCCGGATCGTGGTGGCGAGGTTGGACGGACCGGCGACGAGCTGCACGACCGCGCTGAGCACGTCGAAGTCGAGCGAGCGCGGGTAGACCTGACCGACGCTCGTCAGCACGTTGTCGAAGCCGAGGTGGGCCGCGACCCGCGACTCGAGGTCGGCCAGCTTGGACGCGTCGCCGCCGAGCAGGTCGAGCATGTCCTGCGAGGTGCCCATCGGGCCCTTGATGCCGCGCAGCGGGTAGCGCGCCAGCAGCTCCTCGACGCGCTGCACGCCGATCAGCATCTCGTCGGCGATCGTCGCGAAGCGCTTCCCGAGGGTCGTCGCCTGCGCGGCGACGTTGTGGGAGCGGCCGGCCATCACGGTGGTCTCGTGCTCCGTCGCGAGTCGCGCGAGCCGCGCGAGGGTGGCGACGGCACGGTCGCGGAGCAGCGCGAGCGACTGCTTGATCTGCAGCTGCTCGACGTTCTCGGTGAGGTCGCGGCTGGTCATGCCCTTGTGGATGTGCTCGTGCCCGGCGAGCGCGGCGAACTCCTCGATCCGCGCCTTCACGTCGTGCCGGGTGATCCGCTCGCGGTCGGCGATGCTGCGCAGGTCGACGTCGTCGACGACCTTCTCGTAGGCCTCGATCACGCCGTCGGGCACGTCGATGCCGAGGTCCTTCTGCGCGCTGAGCACGGCGATCCAGAGCTGGCGCTCCAGCACGATCTTGTGCTCGGGTGACCAGATGGCGGCGAGGTCGGCGGCCGCGTAGCGGGTCGCGAGGACATTGGGAACGGTCATGAGATCTCCTGGTCGAGTCGAGTGATATCCCCCACCGTGGATGCAGCCACTTCATCACTCGACTCGAGCAAGGCGGCACCCTCGACGACACCGAGCGGCTCGGCCGCGATGTCGCGGCGCCACTGGGCGCCGGGGAACGAGATGGAGGCGATGCCTTCGTAGGCCTTCGCGCGGGCGTCGGCGATGTCGGAGCCGATGGCGCGTACGGCGAGCACCCGGCCGCCGGCGGTCTCGAGCTGTCCGCCGGAGCGCACGGTCCCGGCGTGGATCACGTCCACGTCGGTCTCCTCGCCCAGCGTCTCGGTGCCGACGATGACGTCGCCCCTGGACGACGACTCGGGGTAGCCGGCGCTCGCCATCACGACGGTCACGGACGCGCCCTCGGCGAACGTCGGAGGGGGCACGGAGCCGAGGTCGCCGTCGGCGGCGGCCTTCAGCAGCTCCCCCAGCGGCGAGGTCAGCAGCGCCAGCACGGGCTGGGTGTCGGGGTCCCCGAAGCGGCAGTTGAACTCGATCACCCGCGGCCCGGTTCCGGTCAGCGCAAGGCCGACGTAGAGCGTCCCGACGAACGGGGTGCCCCGACGGTTCATCTCGTCGAGCGTCGGCTGCACGACGGTCGCGAGGACGTCGTCGCCCAGGCCGGCGGGCGCCCACGGCAGCGGGGAGTAGGCCCCCATGCCACCGGTGTTGGCGCCGAGCCCGCCGTCGAAGATCCGCTTGAAGTCCTGGGCGAGCGGCAGCGCGATCGCCGTACGACCGTCGCAGACAGCGAAGAGCGAGACCTCGGGACCGTCGAGGAACTCCTCGATCACGACCCGGTCGCACGCGGCCGCGTGGGCCAGCGCCTCGTCGCGATCGGTGGTGACGACGACACCCTTGCCGGCGGCCAGCGCGTCGTCCTTCACGACGTACGGCGCACCGAACTCGTCCAGGGCGGCGGCAGCCTCGGACGGGGTGACACAGACGCGCGACCCGGCCGTCGGCACGCCGGCCGCGGCCATCACGCCCTTGCTGAACGCCTTCGAGCCCTCGAGCTGCGCGGCGGCGGCCGAGGGGCCGTAGACCGCGATGCCGGCTGCCCGGACCGGGTCGGCGACACCGGCGACGAGCGGGGCCTCGGGGCCGACGACCACCAGGTCGATGCCGAGCTCGACGGCGAGGGCGGTGACGGCGGCACCGTCCATCGGGTCGACGTCGTGCAGGGTCGCGACCGCACCGATGCCCGGGTTGCCCGGCGCCGCGTGGACCTCGCTGACTCCGGGATCGAGGGAGAGGGCCAGCGCGAGCGCGTGCTCGCGGCCGCCGGTGCCGATCACGAGAGTCTTCACGGGAGCTGATCCTATCGGCGGCGCAGCGCCTCCCCGAACCCGATCTTGCGGCTGGTCTGCATGAGGTTGTGGTCGTAGATCCGTGCTCCGAGCCGGACGAGCAGCACCGCCGCCACGACGTTGAGCCCGAGCGAGAGCAGGATCTCCCAGAGCGCCACGTCGTCGTAGGCCAGCCG
>JBDSPC010000228.1:0-5538 GCA_039914485.1 Nocardioides sp. | reverse complement strand
CGGCGGGCCGTGGGCCGCGATCGTGGCCGTCGGCGGTGGCTCGTCCATCGACACCGCCAAGGCCGTGAACCTCCTGGTCACCAACGAGGGTGGGCTGTTCGACTACCTCAACGCGCCGGTCGGCTCCGGCCGCGCCCCTTCCAACCCGCTGCTGCCCCTGGTGGCGGTGCCGACCACGACCGGGACCGGGTCGGAGTCGACGACGATCTGCGTCCTCGACGTGCTCGCCCTCAAGGTCAAGACCGGCATCAGTCACGCGCGGCTGCGTCCGACGCTGGCGGTCGTCGACCCCGACCTGACGATGACCCAGCCGGCCATGGTGACCGCGGCCTGCGGGATGGACATCCTCTGCCACGCGCTCGAGAGCTACACCGCCCGCTGGTTCGCCGACTTCGACCGGAAGGCGCCCGAGCAGCGGGTGCCCTACTGCGGGGCCAACCCGATCGCGGACATGTGGGCGGAGAAGTCGCTGTCGCTCCTGGCCGGTGCCTTCCGCACCGCCGTCCGTGACGGGTCCGATGCCGAGGCGCGCGAGCAGATGGCGCTGGCCGCCACCTTCGCCGGGCTCGGCTTCGGCAACGCCGGCGTGCACATCCCGCACGCCAACGCCTACCCGATCGCCGGCCGCGTCCGCGACTACCGGCCCGCGGGCTACCCGCAGGACGAGCCGATCGTCCCCCACGGCATGGCCGTGTCGCTGACCGCGCCCGCGGCGTTCGCCCTGACCTTCGAGGCCTCGCCCGAGCGGCACCTGCGGGCGGCGACCCTTCTCGGTGGCACTTACGCCGACGGTCCGGACACCCTGCCGGCCGTGCTCCGGTCGTTGATGCGCGACATCGACATCCCCAACGGACTGGCCGAGATCGGCTTCCTCGAGAGTGACGTCGACGACCTCGTCGACGGTGCGCTCAAGCAGCAGCGGCTCCTTGCCACGGCCCCGCGCGAGGTGACCGGCGAGGACCTGGCGGGTGTCTTCCACGCGTCCATGGAGCACTGGTAACCCCAGTAGACTTGACGGGTGAACCCCCGCCAGCGTCGCCTCGTCATCCCGGTCGCGTTGGGGGCACTCATCCTGATCGTCATCGTCGCCGCGCTGTTCTGATGGCGACCGTTCCCCTCGCTGACGCGCTCGACCTGATCCGCGAGCACCTCCTCAACCCGGAGGGACTCGTCCGCGCCGTCGCATCCGGCCGTCGGAAGGGTCAGCCGACCCCGCAGGTCAAGGCTCGCGCCGTACGCCGCATCTCGCTCCGCTACGTCGACCTCAAGTCCGGACGGCACCTGCAGGTCACGTCGTTCGACGAGACGCAGGCGCACACCGCCAACTTCGCGACCGGCACCGAGGCGGACACCGCGGTCGCCGCGCTCCTCGTCGAGCCCTTCGGCAACTGGCACGTCGACACCACGACCCAGACCCACCAGCTGCGCGTCAACAAGTTGCTCGAGGCGATCGTCTCCACGCAGGAGCTCGCCGAGCCGCTGATCGCCGATCGTGGCCACGACCGCGACAAGCAGCGGTTGCTCGCCGAGGACGACCCGGTGCTGGTCGCGCTCGGGATCTCGGATGCCCAGGGGCGGATCAAGCCCACCCGGCAGGCGAAGTACCGCCAGGTGGAGGAGTTCCTCCGGCAGCTCGACTCCTCCATCAGCGACGCGCTCGCCAAGGGTCAGCTGCGGCATCCGACCGAGGCCGACCCGCTGCGGATCGTCGACCTCGGCTGCGGCAACGCCTATCTCACCTTCGCCGCGCAGCGCTTCCTCAGCAGCGTTCGAGACCTGCCGGTGCGCGTCACCGGGGTCGACGTGAAGCAGCAGTCGGCCGACCACAACAGTGGCGTCGCCGTGAGGCTCGGCATCGACGCCGACTTCGTCGTCGGCACCATCGGCGACGCGACCCTGCCGCAGGCACCCGACGTCGTGCTCGCCCTGCACGCCTGCGACACCGCCACCGACGACGCGTTGGCGCGCGCGGTCGAGTGGGGCGCCAGCCTGGTGCTCGCCGCCCCGTGCTGCCACCACGACATCGCGTCCCAGCTGCGGACGGCGACCACGCCGGCGCCGTACGGAATGCTGACCCGGCACGGAATCCTGCGCGAACGGTTCGCCGACACCCTGACCGACGCACTGCGCGCCTCGATCCTGCGCTCCCTCGGCTATCGCGTCGACGTGGTCGAGTTCGTCGAGAGCGCGCACACGCCGCGCAACACGATGTTGCGCGCAACCCGCACCGGGACTGGGGAAACTCCTCGCGAGGAGTACGACGAGCTCGCCGCCGCGTGGGGAGTGACGCCCAAGCTCGCTTCACTGCTGGGCATCGGCAATGGCTGAGCGGTTCCTCCGCGGGATCGGTGTCGTCGCCGTGCTCACCCCGTTCGTCATCGGCCTCACCGCCGCCGGCGCCGACCGCAACGGCGAGGAGGTCTTCCGCTTCCAAGACTCCGAGATCGTCGAGTCGAGCGGGCTCGTCCTTGAGGGCGACCGCGCCTACACGACCAACGACTCCGGTGACACCGGCCGCGTCTTCACCGTCGACACGGCGACCGGCGAGACCACCGGCGTCACCTTCTGGGCCGACGGACCCGAGGACGTCGAGGCGCTGGCGCCCGCCGGCCCCGGACACGTCTGGGTCGCCGACATCGGCGACAACTCCGCCAACCGCGACTCGATCGAGGTCACCCGCGTGCCCGTCGGCGACGGTGACCGGACCGTCGACGAGGAGACCATCGACCTCGTCTACCCCGACGGCCCGCGAGACGCCGAGGCGCTGCTCGTGCACCCCGTGACCGGTCGCCTGTACGTCGCCACGAAGGGGTTCTTCGGCGGCGAGCTCTACGCCGCGCCCCCGGAGCTGGCGGACGACGCCCCCAACATGCTCGGCAAAGTCGGCGACACCTCCGGCATCGTCACCGACGGTGCGTTCTTCCCCGACGGGGCGCACCTGATCCTGCGGACCTACACCAACGCCTACGTCTACAGCTTCCCCGATCTGAAGTCGATCGGCGACTTCCCGCTGCCCGCCCAGGAGCAGGGGGAGGGCGTCGCCGCGATGTCCAGCAAGGACGTCTACCTCAGCAGCGAAGGCCAGCAGGCGCCCGTGCTGAAGGTGCCGCTTCCCCCGGAGATCAGGGCCGCGCTGCTGCCCAAGCCGTACGCGTCGCTGTCCGTCCCGGCGCCCACCGCGACCGCGACCGAGCCCGAGCCCCAGGGTGGTGCGAAGGCGGTGGACGACCTGGCCGCCGCCGCGGCCGACCGGAGCGTGTGGTGGTGGGTCGTGAGCGGGCTGCTCTCGATCGGCGTCGTGGTCGTGCTGCTGCGGGCGATCAGGCCCCGCTGATAGCCACTCTCGGGTGAGGCGCGCAGCCACGGCGCACGGCTAGCGTGCGGGCATGCCTCGCCTGCGCCGCACCTCTCCCGACCAGCCTGGCTGGGCGCGCAAGCGCGCGGGCAAGGGGTTCACCTACGTCGACGAGTCAGGCAGGGCCTTGAGCGCCGAGGACCGCCAGCGCTGCAAGGACCTCGTCATCCCGCCGGCGTGGACGGACGTCTGGATCACGCCGTACGCCAACGGCCACCTGCAGGCGGTCGGCACGGACGACGCCGGCCGGCGTCAGTACCTCTACCACCCCGACTGGCGCACCAGCCGCGACGCCGCGAAGTTCGTCCGCATCATCGACTTCGGCAAGGCCATGTCCCGGGCGCGGGAGCGGGTTCTCACCGACCTCGGCGCCGAGGGCATGTCGCTGGAGCGGGCGTGCGCGGTCGCCGTACGCCTCCTCGACCTCGGCTACTTCCGCATCGGCAACGACGTCTACACCGACACCAACGGCAGCTTCGGCCTGACGACCATGTTGAAGGAGCACGTCACGAAGCGCGGCGGCAAGCTCACCTTCTGCTTCATCGGGAAGTCCGGGATCGAGCACTGCATCACGATCGACGACGAGCCGGTGATCGCCGCACTGGACGAGATGCGTCGTCGTCGCGGCGGCGGCGACAGGCTGCTGGCGTGGAAGGAGGGTGCTCACTGGCGCGACCTCGACTCGACCCAGGTCAACGGCTACGTCCGCGACGCGACCGGGATCGAGGCCACGGCCAAGGACTTCCGCACCTGGCACGCCACCGTGCTCGCGGCGCTGGCGCTCGCCGAGACCGAGGAGCCGGGGAAGACGAAGGCGTCGCGCAAGCGCGCAGAGTCCGGCGCGATGAAGGAGGTCGCCGACTTCCTCGGCAACACCCCCGCGCTCGCGCGTTCGGCGTACGTCGACCCGCGCGTCATCGAGGCCTACGAGTCCGGCTCCACGATCACCAACGCGGCCCGACGCTCGTTCGAGACCTCTGACGAGCGGCAGGCCGCGCTGGAGCGGGCCACGTTGAAGTTGTTGCGGGAGGGCTAGAGCTGGCCGACGACGTGGTCGATCGCGCCGGTGAGCTTCTCGACGTCGGACGGGTCGATCGCGGGGTACATCGCGATCCGCAGCTGGTTGCGGCCGAGCTTGCGGTAGGGCTCGGTGTCCACGATGCCGTTGGCACGCAGCACCTTGGCGATCTCCGCGGCGTCGATCGACTCGTCGAAGTCGATGGTGCCGATCACCAGCGAGCGGTGGCTCGGGTCCTCGACGTACGGCGTCGTGTAGGCCGTCTTCTCGGCCCAGCCGTAGAGCGCGTCGCTCGAGGCGGTGGTGCGCTCGACCATGCCCGTGAGTCCACCCAGGCCGTTCATCCAGTCGAGCTGCTCGGCCATCAGGAAGAGCGTGGCGATCGACGGGGTGTTGTAGGTCTGGTTCTTGGAGGAGTTGTCGATCGCGGTCGGCAGGTCGAAGAACGCCGGGATGTGGCGGTCGGTGCCGGCGATCTCCTCGGCGCGGGCCAGCGCCTTCGGCGACATCAGCGCGATCCACAGGCCGCCGTCGGAGGCGAAGCACTTCTGCGGCGCGAAGTAGTAGGTGTCCACCTCGTTCAGGTCGACGGGCAGGCCGCCCGCACCGGACGTGGCGTCGACCAGCACGAGCGAGTCGTCGTCGGCAACGCGGCGGATCGGCGCCATCACGGCGGTCGACGTCTCGTTGTGCGCCCACGCGTAGGCATCGATGCCCTCCTCGGCGACCGGCTCGGGCAGCGAGCCCGGGTCGCTCTTGATCACGGAGGGGGCCTCGAGCCACGGAGCGTCGGCCGCGGCCTTGGCGAACTTCGAGGAGAACTCACCGAAGGTCAGGTGCTGGCTCTTGTTGCGGATCAGGCCGAAGGTGGCGATGTCCCAGAAGGCGGTCGCGCCGCCGTTGCCGAGGACGACCTCGTAGCCCTCGGGCAGGTCGAAGAAGGTGGCGAGCCCGTCGCGGACGCGGCCGACGGTGTTCTTCACCGGGGCCTGGCGGTGCGAGGTGCCCATGAGGGACGCACCGGTCGCGGCGAGCGCGTCGAGGTGGCTGGTCTGGATCTTCGAGGGCCCGGCGCCGAAGCGGCCGTCGGCGGGCAGAAGTTCGGCGGGGATCGTGATGGCGTCGGTCACCGGAGGTGCCTTCCCTTGCAGTGAGAGGAGAGGAA
>JBDSPC010000177.1:0-37820 GCA_039914485.1 Nocardioides sp. | reverse complement strand
TCCCGGTGGCCGACCCGGGTGCAGTCGTCGGCGAGCTGATCGCCCGCGTCTCCGGCTTCGGTCCGCTCCAGCCGTTCCTCGACGACCCCGAGGTCGAGGAGGTCTGGATCAACGACCCGAGCCGGGTCTTCATCGCGCGCCGCGGCCGCCACGAGCTGACCAACCTGATGCTGTCGACGGCCCAGGTGCACGAGCTGATCGAGCGGATGCTCAAGTCGAGTGGTCGTCGCATCGACATCTCCCAGCCGTTCGTGGACGCCATGCTCCCCGAGGGTCACCGACTTCCGTGACGTAACCTAACCGGCAGCATCGACGAGGGGCGAATTGCGACGCGGGGTCAGTATGGCCGCCGGGGTTGCAAATACCCTGACTGCACGGGCCGAACATACCGACGCCCCGATGCCGCCGGGCACGAGCGTGCATGACGCAGGCTGCAACGTACGTTGAGCCGCGAGAGTGTTCGATGAACTGCCCGGCAACCACACGCCGGTCGCCACGTCGGGCTGGGGCACGACCACGCAGGCGTGGTCCAGCGGCTCGCGCAGCAGACCGGCCAACGGACGCGTTCCTCGCGGACTGCGACCCCAAGGGTCGCCGGTGTTCAACAGCGAGACGATCGACTGCCTCGTAGAGTGCACGGACGCCGATCGATCCAGCTTTGGGCACCTCACGGGCGGCCCATACGGACGGCACGCTCGAGCAGTTCGCGTTGGCGAACAAGGGACTCTGTGTTCCCACACGATGCTCCACTCGAATCGGCGCCGCGGCAGCCGTCGCGCTCAACCAGGCTGCGGCCGGACCATCGCGGTGGAGGCCCGCCGACGCCAGGCCCTGTCGACCACGGCTGCAGGTCGGTAGCGCGTCGCTGTCCGATCGGCCGCGTTGCCGGTTGCTTCTCTTGGTGAACCAGCCCTCCAAGACCGGAGCAGGTGATCGTCGATGACCAACGTCCTCAAGATCAGCTCGCACGACGAACAGATCGCGTCCATTCCCCACACGCTGGGTTTCACTCCACGGGGCATGGTGTGCCTCGCCTTCGGCGGCGGTCCCACTGCCCGCCTCGACATTCCTGAGTCTCTCGCGGAGATGGAGGAGTTCCTCCAGGTTCTCTCCGACGTCTACCTGCACCAGCACCACCCTCGCCGAGTCGCCCTTGTTGCGTACGGCGAGGACGGGCCAGGCTGCGTGCAGGCCTTGGCTGCCTTGGGAGAGGCCCTGGTCAGCGGCGAGGGGCGCGGTCCCGATGTCGGCCCGGTGCTGTGGGTCAACGGCGAGCAATGGACAGACGCTGTCGAACAACCTGGTGGTCTTCGGTGGTGGCAAGGACATCCGCTTCTACCAAGAGCTCTCCGACCTGATCGGATCGACCACCCACACCGAGACCCGGTACTCCTCGCGGGGTCGCGAATGGTTCGGGGTGATGGACCGCTCCTTCGACCAACGCAGGGTGCCGATCCTCGAGCCTGCCGAGTTGCGGCGCATCGAGCAACGCAAGGCACTGGTGCTGGCCGAGATGTACGACCCGATCATCTCGAGCCTGCACCGGTGTATTGACGGCAAGCGCGGCAAGGAACTCCTGGCCGCACAGAAGCGTGCCCGGCTCACCGCACGCGGCGACGACGAAACCCCGCACCCCACCCAACCCAATGGATGCCGAACCCACGGTGCCGACCGAGACGATCTCCCGGACCCGGCAGCGGCTCGGGACTCCGAAGTAGAGCCAGGAGCAACCGATGACAACCCGTGAGATCACCGCGCACCCCTCGCAGCTCGCCTCCCGCGCAGCGGGTGGGACCGTTGCAGCGAACGGCACCCAGATGATGTCGCTGGTCGGGCTGATGGTGCGCCCCTTCCCCGAGCCCGGGCCAACGATCCGTACGGCGATGGAGCAGCTGCAGCAAGCGACGTTCGAGCCGCCTGCCGACGAGGACGAGCTGCGTGAGCTCGCGCAGATGCCGCGGCCATGGGACCCGGCCACCTGCACCGGCCAGATGCGTGCCGAGCTGTGGGATTGGCTGGACCTGGTCGCGATGTGGGTCAACGAGCAGCACCTATGGAACGTGACCCGCCCCGGCATCCCGGAGTGTTGGCCCGCGCACCCACCCGTGGTGCACGACTTGGCGGTGCTTGCGTGCAGCCGCTACGCGACCAGCTTCGCCGTCACCCCGGCCGCGTTGGAGGACTGGCACCGCTACGGCCTCCCGGGCTTCCTCGAGCGGCTGCGTGACCGACTCGGCGACGCCTGCCAGCCCGGCAAGCATCAACCCCGGCCCCGCCACGAACGCGACGAGACCCACGCCTCCTCCCGGGTGCGTCGCAGCCGCAATCAACGACACTGCGACGACGTCGGCCATGCCGGAGAACTGACCGCCGTCACCACCAAACCCGACCACGACGAACTGCACCAGAGGTGGTAGCCACGATGGCCACTCCAGAAGGCAAAAGCAGCCGAGCGCTCAGGCTCGTCGACGCCCAGCAGAACCCGACAGCCCACGTGACGGCACCGGACGGCAGCTGTAATAGCACGGCGGCACTCGCCGAGGGAGAATCGATGGGCCTTCGGCACTCGGGACTGGATGCGCCTTCGTGTCGACTGGGTCAGTCGCAATCCGGTCGCATCCGGAGCCGCGTCGAACCGCCCAGATAGCAGCACCCATTGTGGGGTGGAGGACCAGCGGATGGATCGCTGATGAAGGTCGAACCAGATCTAGGCCTATGACCGTCACCAGCCCAGGCTGACTATGCAACTGAAGGTGCTGGCTCGACATCGCGAAGTACGCCACCCGCCATCGGAGCTTCTGCTCCTCACGCAGTCACACCGTGTGGTGCATCGAGGGCGAAAATCCATGTGGCACGGCGCTTTCCTCGCGCCAGACCGTCAGCTTCTAACCGCGCCACCGCCGGGGCTACAGCTGCCCGACTCGGGGCGGCGGTGTCCCGCGGATGAGCACAAGAGTGTCGGTACGCGCCCCTAGACTGCGTCGCAATCAACAGACGGGGACGAACACACGTGAGCTACCGCAACAAGACCTACGTGGCATTTGCTAGCGAGAACATCCACCTGTACCGCCTCATGGAGGCATGGCGCGAGAACAAGAAGATCGACTTCGACTTCTACGACGCGCATGACCTGTACGTCTCGCGGGACACAAGCAAGCCGGAAACGATCAAGCGCAACCTGCGTCAGCGGATGAGCAACGCGAAGCAGGTTGTCATCATCGGAACACCGGAGGCACAGAGTAAGGGCAGCGACGGAACCTCGTTCCTCGCCTACGAGGTCTCCGTCATGATGGAGTTGAACCTTCCTGTGGTCATCGCCAACCACGACCAGGGCAAGAACGTGGACAGGGACTTCATCCCTTCGGCCTTGCTGGATGCGAAGTACTACACGATGTCCGTGGCTTTTAGCCCTGCGATCATCAAATTCGCACTCGACGACTACGCGGGAACCTATGCGTCCAGCTCGAATGAGGGCTGCTACTACTACAAGCAGTCCGTTTACGACAGGCTGTGAGCGTGCAGTTCACTCGCGACATCAAGAACAAGAGGTTCTGGCGCGGCCTAGCGATTCATGGGCTCGCAGCGCTCGGCGTCATAGCTTTGGTGCTCGAACTATTTGACCTCTTCTCCCCGAACACTCTCGGCAAGATCAACTCTCCAGAGATCCTACTCGTGCCAATCGCAGCGGTTCTCTATGCGATCTGGCGCTCGTGGCCGTACCCCGTCGAACAGCACTACGCCACACCCGACACCAAAATTAGACTTGTGACGGGCGACCTCTTCGCCCAAGACACCAATCTGGTAATCGGCATGGCGGACACTTTCGATGTGGCTACGCCTCACATAATCGCGCAAGCGAGCGTGCAGGGACAGCTGCTAGAGAAGGTATACCGACACGACGTGACGACACTTCACGCCGACACTCAGCTTGCCTTGGCAGGCAAGACCGTAATAGGCAAGGTCGCCAAGGAGGGCAACACCGATCGCTACCCCCTCGGCACGGTTGCCACGATCAAGCACCAGCGGACGCACTACTTCTGCGTCGCCTACACGAGCTTGGACGAGAACAACAAGGCCTCCTCGTCCATTGGTGTTCTGTGGGAGGCACTTGAAAAGCTGTGGGACGAGGTTCGCATCAAGTCAAACGGAGAGCCTGTCTCGGCGCCGGTGATCGGCCTCGGACAATCAGGCATGTCAACTGTGCTACCCATGCAAGACGCGATCCGCTTTCTGATCATGTCCTTCATGTTCGCCTCGCGTCATAAGCGAGTCTGCGAAGAACTGGTCATCGTGATCCGCCCGGAGGATGAGAAGCGGGTTGACATGCTTGAGGTGCAAGACTTCCTCGCCTCTCTGAGGAAGTCATCGTGAGCCACCTGGTCGTCCCCGATGCCTATCCGTGTGCCTTCTGCGACTACTTAAGCGGGGCACGTCCGTTCACCATCCTTCATCGGAACGAACTAGCCGCCATCCTCGTCACACGAGAGCAGCGGGGCATTGCGCACCTGCTAGTGGTCACCACGAGGCACGCACCAACGATTCTTGACCTTGAGGCGGATGAGTCGCACGCCGTCATGGACTTCGTTCAATCCGCAGCTCGGGTGATTGACGAGGTAGAGATGCGTCACGGCATCAGTGTCTGGCAGAACAACGGGGTAGACGCACACCAAGCGATACCGCACTTCCACGTCCATGTTGCCGGGACGGTCCCTGGCGGCGGCACTGACTGGGATCATGTCCGCGAGCTAGCAATTGAGGAGACAGACGCGATAGCGGAGCGCCTCCGTCCTTCGCTCAGTGTCTAGTCCTGTTTAGTCCTCATGGTGACTCGTGCGGGTAAATGCCAGCACATGCTTGAAGTGCGCCCTCCTTGATCCACTTCTGGAGTCACGTGCCTGGACCGAACGCCGACGAAGACAGTGAGGTAGTGGCGATGCGTCAAGCCCCCGTGATGCCGCCGTGCCAAGGGCCCGAACGGACCCGATGTGAGAGCGGACGACTTTCTAGACACCCGCGCGGGGGAACCGGATTCGGAGGTGGACATGAGACCGAGGTGCTGGCCAGGAGCGCCGTCACCACGGGAGAATGCCTTCACTGGAAGTCTCTGTTCGTCCAGCCACCGGGATTCCCCGGCCAACCCTGTTGCCATAGGCGCCACCGCACAGGAGTCTGACGTGCAGTTTCCGCAGCGACGAGACGAGGACAGAGCATGCCGCGCGATCTGAAGGGCCTTGCGGTCTTTGTTGCATCTCCTGGGGGGCTAGAGAAGGAGCGTGCCCGATTCTTTGACGTGATCTCCCGGTTCAATGCGGACGACGCACACGATGCGGGATTGTCTTTCGTGCCACAGGGACACGAGCTGGCCTACGCAGGCGCGGGACGTCCCCAGTCACTGATCAACGAACAGATTCGAAACTCTGACTACTGCCTCGTTGTCTTTTGGGACAAGTGGGGAATGAAACCTAGCCACGGCGGGTATACGTCCGGCACCGAAGAGGAGTTCCACGTGGCGATCGAGTGCCTCGAGGAGGCATCCGCGCCGATGCGGGATGTCGTGGTCTTCTTTAAGGGTGTTAGCGACCGTCAGATGTCGGATCCAGGTCGGGAGTTCGAGAAGGTGCTGGAGTTCCGCAAGCGGATGGAGGCCGAGCGTCGTATCTACTACCGCACGTTCGACGACATTGATGAGTTTGCGGAAGAGTTGAGGCGCACCCTGAGCAAGTGGGCCAGGAACTGGAGCAACGGCGATGCTCAAAAGGCGAGTCTTCCTCCGGCTCAATCGCCACCATTGCTCCCAACACCCGAGGAGGGGGCATCTGTTCTTGAGCGCGCCAAAGCAGCCGCGAAGTCAGGGCAGACGACGACGGCCCACCAGTTGTACACCGAAGCGACGACCGGCACGTATGACCGTGAGTCCTGGACCGAGTACGTACGCTTTATCCGACGCTCCGGCCGCTTCGGTCTACTGCAAACCGCCGCTGACAAGATGATCGAAAAGGCTCGTGACCTCAACGACCATCAAGGTGCCGCGGAGGCGTTCTCCAATCTCGGCATCGCGAAGCGGGCGCAGGGCCAACGCACCGCGGCAATCAACTACTTCGATCGTGCGCTCAGTGAAATCGATGCCTGGGAGCAAGATCTTGCTGTCAGCGCTGAGTCGCAGTCGTTCCGTGCATTCATTTTGGACAACAAGGGCCTCACTTGGCGGCGCATGAGTGGGAGACTCGAAGAGGCAGTCGCCGCGATTCAGGAGGCGATATCTCTTCATAAGCTGGTAGGAGACGAGCGCGGCCAGGCACACGCACTCCGCAATATCGGCATCGTCCACGCCCAACTCGGCAAACTCGATGACTCCCTCCGCGCACTCGCGAGCGCGCGGACGCTGTTTGAGTCTGCTCATGACGAGCGGGGGTTGGCCATGAGTCTTGGGTCGATAGGGGAGACCCATGAACTTCGCGGGAAATTGGCTTCCGCGATCGAGGCGTTCGAGTTGGCGCTCGAGTTGAATACGAGTTTGGCTAACCGGCAGGGAAAGTCGATGAACATGTCGCAGTTGAGCAGAGTCCTCGCGACTGACGGGAGTTTGGACGCTGCCGAGGAGTACGCAGAGGCGTGCCTGGCCATCAACCAGGAGTCCGGCAGCACCGAAGGCCAAGCAGCCGGACTGCACGCTTCGGGTCGGGTCAAGTTGGCACGGGGGGAGCCCGCTCGAGCTGCAGAATTGCTAGAGGATGCTCTCGACTTGTTCGTTGGACTTGATCAGCCTGCAGGAATCGCGGGGACCGCTCTGGAGCTCGTCCAAGTGCATGTCAAACTCGGTGACTTGCCAGAAGCACAACGACACATGGAGATCGCGAACGCCGCCCTACGACAATCGCCGCACTACGGATTGCAAATCGAAGCTGCTCGGCTGCTCCGGAGACTCGAACAGACATATGAAGATGATCGCCTCTGAAGGCTTACCAAGCGTGAACCGGGAGCTGCCATCGGACACGACCGCAGGCGGAGCAGTTGCGACCAGGGCCGCTGAGAGTCAATACGCTGTCCACGAGGCATCCAAGTCCTGAGGAGCAACGCGTGGTCGATCTGAACAATCCAGCCGCGTGGCTTGACGCGTGGCTCAGACGCTTGGACAACAAGCCCAAGGGTGGCCTTGGGCTCGCACGCCTCGGAAGCTCGCTCCAGGCCAACCCGCGTCAATCCGCCGCGTGTGAAGCCATCACAGAGCGCGACTGGGCACTTGAGTGATTGCGTCACCACGCTGAAAAACACATACTGACCCCCACTCCAGCGGCAACGAATACGAATGGCCAAGACCGAAGTGACGCTAATTATCGCCGAAAGAACTATCGACTCGCTGTTCACTTTCGAGCTGCTCTCGGCCGCACCAACAGCGATCGTCGTCTCACCGCATAACAACCGCGGACCGCGAACGCCCGACCACGAGGTGCAGCACGCTCGCCGCAAGTTCGTGTTCGAGTGCAAGACGCTTTACGCGGCGAAAGCGAACACCGCGGACTGGGTCGTTCGTGTGCCGAGGCCACAACTGGCGGACTACCTCGCCCACGGGCAAGGCTCGATCGTTTATGTGCTCCCGGCCGACCCGTCCAATCGGATGCAGCCGTGGATCCGGACCTGCCGCACTGACGCGGACCATCAGGGTCGATGTGGCGCGTGTTCGAACCCGGGCCGCAGGCAGGGCGCCGTGCATTACAGACGATGGGCAGGGCAGCAACAGCCGGTCTCGTCTGCTCCGGTCGAGACGCGGCTCCAACCGTGGTTCAACCACTGGGCTTGGTGCGTCCGTGCTGACGCGCTGGAACGATATCTCGTCGGCAACCCGGCTCTCACTCGAAAAGTGAGCGGCATCCGAACGGCGGAGATTCCAGCCCCTGATCGCCGGCTTGAGCGCGTCCCCGGGGCCGTACGCCTGTGCCACTTCCTTGGCGCCGTGGAGCAGGATCACGACGCGATTCATGGGGTGACTCGCGACTCCATTGAGGACGATGCCGACCGTGACACGGCCGTGCCTGAGGACGGCCTCGTAGGTCTCGAGCGGATGTCGATGCAGTCAGTCGCGGACCTCCAACCGGTAAAGGACGATCGTCGCCTCGTTGTGGGCTACTGAGTCGACTCGGCGGACAAGCTGCTCGGAGCTGCGGCATTCCGCCGCGAACCGGACGCGCAGATATGCCTAGTTGCCTCAGCCCCAGCACCGTGGCGCTTCGTTGAACACGGCTGTCGGTAGCCGACGCTAGGTTCACTTGCTGTGACTGGGAACCGCGCTGACCTCGAGACGTACGTCGAACTCCTTCGTGAGGGCGTGTACGAGGCTGAACTCGGCCGTGAGCGTCTTGCGGTGGAGACCATCAAGCGGCTCGCCGTCGAGATCGCTGATGCTGCCCATCCGATTGCCCACTGGGGAGACGGGCACGGGGGCGGAGTCCTGCACATCATTGAGTCGATACTTCGCGACGAAGGGATCGTTTCTGACCCCACGCCGCTCGCACGTGCGTCCAAAGAGAGGAACCGCAAGAGGATTTCGCGCACCGTCGAACGCGCAGTGTTCGCTCGGGATGGCTATCCGTGCAGCAGACCCCGGTGTCCACGGAACGGAGGCCGAATTGACCCTCGATCACATCTACCCTCACTCGCTCGGCGGTAGTGACGACGCTGAAAATCTCCGCCCACTGTGCCGCTCCTGCAACTGTCGCAAGGGCGCGAAGGTTCTGGAGTGAGTGAGCTAGCACGCGAACCTGGAGATACTTTGAAGGTGTCCCATCCCGCCGCGATACGACCGTCCCGGGTTTGCCATCGCTGTCGCTGGCGTGCGCCATGGGCGATCCAGGCGCCTGCGCTCGCCTACGAGGCTAACCAACTGGACCGGCCCCTAGGATGGCGCCGACATTTCATGGGAGGGCCTCATGCCCGGCATCTTCTGTCCTCGCGGCGGCCAACTGCGCATACCCGCGGGCCGCCTTACCGTTCGAATGACCGAAGACGGCGGTGTCGTCGGGGACCCAGTCACCCCGCAGCTGCGGATGGACCTGTGGCCGCAGTGGCTGATGGAGTCCATTGACGCGGCCGCGGCGATGTGTGCGACCCACGACGAATTGGTGGCAGATGTCGCGTCCTTGAGCGACCAGCGAATCGGCGATCTTCTCGACTTGGAGCTACGGACGGCGATGCGCACCATCACCTCAAGTGCATTCGCGGTGGATGCCTTCTACGCGTCGGTTCGGTCGCGATCCCCCGAGCATCCGGACCACCGGCGTTGGCGATCGTCCGGCCGCCGGACCCCGAGACACGTTCAGGTCTTCGGAACCTTGCATCATGCACTGAAGATCAGGCGACCCGGCGCCGGACAGATGAAAGATGCCATCCAAGAACTCTTCAAATTCCGCGGCTGGGCCGTCCACGCCGACTCCGCGTTCCAGGATCCGATTCTTCGCGAGGACGTCGACCGCGGGGTCGATTGGCACTACGCGGCGTTTCGGACAGACAACGCTCTTGCGGTCCTGCACAAGACTTTGCAGATGCTCGATGTGCTCATCGAACTATTCGACCGCGGTTCGGAGGAGCTGCGCGAGTGGAAGCCGGCGGCGCGAGGCTTCATGGACGAGGTACTCGACAGGTACGACGCCACGCCCGGTCTCCTCGCCCTCTCGCGGGCGAGGGATGATGGGTCCGCTTCACCGGCGGAATAGGTTCGGTCCTCGGGCGCGATCGGGCCCGCATTTCACTGCGTCACTTCGCCGCCTGAGGGTGCAAGCTGACAACAGCATCGAGAATCACACCCGGCCGCCTATGGTAATTACGTGAAGCGCGCTACCCGTGACGTACTCAACTGTAAGACGGCGGCGAGTGTTGCCTCGCTCGCGGCGATGGCCGCTGTTCCGGCGAGCGCGGCAACGAAAAATGTCAGCGATCCTGAAGGCGATCAGTTCACCGTCGGGTACGACGTGAGGTCTGTCCGCTACACCAACGAACCGGATGCTGTCACGAGCGCCGTGTGGCTGGCCAGGTTGCGAACGGACGCCCGCGTTGACTTCCAGGTAGCTTCCCGCGATGGAAACAGCGAAATCTACGGCGCGGTGGTGCAACGACGTGACGGCAGGACGCGGGCGCAGCTGTGGCACTACGCAGTCGAGGGACCTGGTCAGAAAGTGGATTGCGACCTAAGCGCACGTTGGTCTGCGGGTAAGCGACGGGTTGCAGTAGAGGTTCCCGCCAGCTGTCTGGACTTCGAGCTGGCCCAGGTCAACATGAGCACGTACGTGTCGAAGAAGGGCGCGAAGACGTGGAGTGACGTGTCCGCGTCGCGTCTAGTCAGTCAAGGTTGACTTCGCCGTCGAACGGTCACGACCGACCTGTCGCGACCTATGCGTCTCTCGCCTGACCCATTCCGCCGCCTTTCGGCGCCTGCGTTCACTGCCAGGACCCGCACCGGTGAGCGAGCGCAGCCTCGTGATGGCCCAAGGAAGACGCTTGATCACCCCAGGCGCGGAGCCCCTACCGCCAACGCCACCACGGCGGCTGCACCCTGGACATCTGGTAGCGCGCCCCCCGCCCTACGTGCGTTGGCGTGGTCGAGCATGACCGAGACGAACGTCTCGGCCGCCTGGCGGCGCAGCGTCTTCGCCACGGTCCACTCGACGGCTTGGTCCAGCGCTGCCTCGGTGAGCTCCACAAGTGAACGGCGCAACTGGCGCAGGTGGTCCCGCACCTCCGGGTGAGTGCCGCTCTCGCGGAAGATGATCGTCCGCAACACCAGCGACCCTGCCGGGTCGCCACGTCGTACGACGCCGGCGAGGGTGTCCTTCGTCGGTGTCGGCAGCCGCTCCTGCAACAGCGTCAGCAGCAGGTCGATCTTGTGTGGGAAGTAGTAGAACACCAGCCCCTTCGGGACTTTGGCGGCTTCGGCGACGCGGGCCGTCGGCGTCGCGTCGAAGCCGTCGACGGCGAAGAGCTCCTCGGCCGCATCCAGGATGCGGGTACGGCGGTCAGCGGCGGCCATCGGTGCTCCCGGGACAGTGTGGTGGAGGGAGAGAACGAGCGACGGGCAGGCCGAGAGCCTGGCACGGTCTGCCCGTCGGTCTGGTTCTACTCGGCAGTGGTCTAGTGCGCAATCGGCCCGTGGTGCATGTGGAGCCTGTCTTCAACCTGGGGCATTGCCAGGACGCCGGCGACCAGCGTGATCGCACCGACGATCCAGGCCGTCAGGGCCATGTTGTCGAGGCGCTCGAAGCCCATCACCCATGGCGAGGCGATGAACAGCACGCCCATCAGCATGAGCGCATACTCCGAGATTCGATCCTCCGACATCGCCAGGGACCACAGCGCGATCGCCGCGGTCACGACACCCAGGGCCACCATCGTGTACGTCGCTGTGTCGTTCGTCTGGGTCCAGAGGGGTGACAACGCTGCGTAGGCGCCAGCCGCCAACGCCACCCAGGCCTGCCATCGCGTCCACTTCTGCATGACTGATCCTCACCTTCACATCCGGACCCGTCGCCCTACGACGGATCGTTCACCTTCAGAATGCGCCTTGATTGACCGCCCGGTCAAGACCCTAGAGAGCGCGTCACTTCGCCGCCTGTAGGCGCCTACGGTTGATCGGATCTGCCGATGCTCGTGCGCCGCTCCAGGGATCCGCATGAGGACGCTTACCGGAGCAGACGAAAGCCCCAACCCTTCAAGGGTCGGGGCTTCGTCTTGGAAGTTGTCTACGCGCAGACGGCGTACGCGTAGACGTCGACAGCGGTCGAGTTCTGGCTGTTGTTAATGACCGTGCGCCACCCGGTCGTGGGGGACGGAGCCGCCGGACCGCTGGATGCTGCGACGGCGATGCTCGCGAAGTAGCCACCACCGGTGACCTTCTTGCCCGCTTCGCAGTAGGCATCGGCGGACCCGATGCCATAAGCAGCAACCCTAATCGTCGGGCCCTGCACGATGGCGTGGGTGGCGTTCGCGCTGGCACCTGCCGGACCAGCCACGCCAGCGACGCCAGCCACGCCAGCCAGACCAGCAGGACCCTGCGGGCCCACCAACTTGGTGCGCTCGCTGCTCTTGAAGTCCTTCAGAGTCAGTGTCCCGTCCTTTACAAGGGCGCTGGTGACCGCGTTCTTGCTGATCTGCTTCGTGGTGATGAGTCCACCCGCGACCGCTGTGCCGGTACTGGAGATTGCCGCCACCATGACCACGGCACCGACGATGCCTACGGCCTTCTTGTTGATGCTCATATGATCGTTTCCCCCTGCATTTCATCTTGCTCGAAGTCGAACCCCGTAGCACCTGGCGCATCGGATCGGCGCCGGGGGCAACAGGGTTGCAGGATGACGGAGCCTTGTTGGTCGAACGCCCGAAATCGTTCCGGGCGAGTGCCAACAGTGGCTCACCGACGGCCGAACGTGCGTCACTCCGCCGCGATACGGCGCGAGCACGAGCGCGCGGGCAAACTCAACATCCGACCCGTCGGGCTGTGCCGCAGTTCTTGGCAGTGTCACCGACGGGGCGCTCTCAACTACGCACGATCCGCCGCACGCACCAGGCACTCTGTCGTGGGACCAACTCCGTGAGCAATGACCGCGCTGAGGCCCACCAAGAACTGGCCGAAGCGCCCGGGGACACTCGCCTGCGTGAAGCAAGTGACCCTGGGCGCCTCGTGCGATAGGTCTACTGCAGCCGGACGGCCTGCACAACCATGGTTGAAGAGTTAATCGAAGGAACGCACCCATGCGACGCTCTTATGCTTCGTCAAGCAGCTGTCGCCACCTGTCCAGAGGCGATAGAGGTCGCGGGCGACGTTGCTGTGGGCAGTGGCTCACGGCCCCGGACCGAACCGTCCCCCGATGCCGTCGCTCCAGCACCGGCGCTCGTGGAGGTTGAACGGCTGGACGAGGACCACGGCGTGAGCGTCGCGGGAACTGGAATGAAGGTGGCAGCGCAGTTCTGGTCAAGGGCCTGCTTTCGGCGCCGGGGACTCGGCACAGTGCGTTTGGCTTCCGTCGACGGACCTATCGCCGACGGAGTCCCCTTCTGGTGTGGCGCCCATCACACGAAGTACTCGTCCGTAGCCAAGCTGCGGCTGCGAAAGTGCCCGTGCTGGCCGTCCCTTATCGCACCCGCCGCGTACCCCTGGCGGAAGGGTCGGTTGGCCCAAACGCTCGCCGGGGTGCGGCGCACTGAAAACCCACTCCGGCGAGCCCTTTAACCTGTCAATCCTTGCGACGGGTGGCGCACCCGGAGCGCCACGACCGAACAGCCAGGGCATGGCCGACGGGCCGGTATCTCGGAAACTGGGCGGTAACCCGGGTTCGGGCGTGACCCCTCTCACCTACCTGCGGGTAGCGGTGCAGGTGTCCGTAGCGTGCGAACTGATGCAGGTGAGGTCACTGACTCGCATCCGGGCTGCTCCACCCCTCCCAGGTTAAGTCAGCTCGGCGCCCAGTCCGGCCCGTTCGGGCTGTGCGCAACAGCCCAGCCCACCTGTCGCTTCGAAATCAGGCGGTGGCGCAGGATGCGCAGCCCTATGCTGGCAGAGCCCGAGAAATCCTCCCGTGGCATGCCAGCAGCCGAGGCAGGACGTCAAGATCACGCTCAGCACTGAGCCACACGCCGGGGGAACCATGTCACCAAGCTTCGAACAAGACCTCAGCGAGGTCGAGACGTCGACCCGGGTCGAGGATGGAAATGGCGCGTCCGGCGTGGTCGACGCCAAAGCAACAGAGCCGAGCACGGTCCATGCGACCCCCACGAGCGCCGTGGCGCGAATGCTCGAGCTGGCTGGTGTCACCGCTGAGCGGCTCGTCACTGACGCTGAGACAGAGGCCGAAGCGCTGGTGAGCGCAGCACAGGCCAGGGCCGACGCGATCTTGGAGGCGAGTCGCAACGAGGCGAATCAGGTCGCGGCCGAACTGGCCCGCACCAAGAAGGAGCAGGCCGCCGCGCTGGACCGCGAGCGCGCCATAGCACTGGCCCAGCTGGCTGATGAGAAGGCGTCCCTTGAGGCGCAGATCGTCAGGCTGCGTGAGATGGGTGGTCAGCATCGCAGGCAGATGCGGCAGCTCCTGACCGATCAACTCTCCTTGCTCGATGCAACATTGCCGGAGTCGCCCGCCGGCTGACGCGGGAGATGCGCTGAGCAATGGTCCCCTCGACGCAAGGTTCGGCAGTCGCTGTTGGTCTCATGGCTCGAGAGGCCAGACGCGGCCGAAAGCAGCATTGTCGGCACGCGCAACTGCCGCCTCACAGGCTTCTTGCGGTGGGGTGACTCCGGGAGCGCAGGTTCTTCACCTCGGTTTCCCGGA
The DNA here is from genome assembly GCA_039914485.1 of Nocardioides sp. Taxonomy (GTDB): domain Bacteria; phylum Actinomycetota; class Actinomycetes; order Propionibacteriales; family Nocardioidaceae; genus Nocardioides. Next base: position 23,511 of record JBDSPC010000177.1, on the reverse strand, counting down.
GTGGGCAGCGTCACATCAAGTGACCGGCGAGTACGCCATAGCGTTCGGAGGCGCGCCAGCACGTCGCGGCGCGGTGTCCGCTCCGGCAGTCGAACGCAGGGAGTGGACTGGATCTCGGGATCCTTCTACGAGCCTGAGGTCGTTGTGATCACCGAGGAACTTTTCATCAGGTCTGACCGGCCGCTGCTGCCGCTCCTGACCGCAGTCGAGAGCGCCGGCGGCAGCATCTTGCTCCTCGAACGAGAGGGCGCTCGAGCGGGACTTGCCCAGCTTGTCCTCCCCGAGGATCCGGAGCGCGCCTCCAGGTGCCGCGAGCTGATCGATGACTGGTCAACCGCAGGAACTTGGCCCTTGGGACATCCTCGCTATCAGATCGGCTAACGCGCAGCGCCTCGAAGGCAGCTGTGAGTCCGGCGCGGGCTTGATACCAGCCGACCCGGATCGGCCGCAGAAGCCGCTTGTCGTGTCCAACGGACACCGCTGCGCACCACAGCCGCGCGATGACAAACAGGTCGGGCTTCTCAACATCTCGGGACAGTTCCACACGTCAACGCGTTCCGCCCCCGGGCGGGAGCACTTCAAGGGGGAAACTGCGATGCCTGCTGCACCACCACCTGAACCAGCCAGGGATGCCGCGACTGTTCTGATCGACCGGACGGGGGAGGAGCGAGGTCTCGCGTCTGTCATCGGCTGGTCGGCAAGTGACGGCTTGGAATCGGGAACTAGAGGTTCGAGGCATGCATTTCGCGGGGCGGAGACTTTCGCTTGCGGAGAACTCCCGAGCCGGTCATGACGAGAGAATCGCCCATGCGCTGGGCTGCGCACCCGGGGTCGGTTGAGGTCGACCATGCGCCTGCGGACGTCGATCACCCGGCCGACGCGGACCATCGCCACGATGGTCTTCCGTGTCGACCCATCGACGACCGCATCAATGCCATCGACGATGCGTTGATGGCACACGAGGAAGCCAGACGTGACCGTTCGGCAGTCGTCGACGGGGAGTTCAAGGAACTGGCCACGTCGGTCAGGAAATGGCTGGTCCTATCCGGATCGAAGGCTCTCTCGAAGACCGCCATCTCGAAGACCGCCGCCGCCGCCGAGCGGCCCGATGTCCGTGTGTCCCACGAAACTGGACGGGCCCCGGCGTCGTTGGACCATGAGGATGCCGTCGCTGCCGAGCGTCCGGCGCTGCTCATCGATGCCGAGTGCGTGTCCAGCGACCGGCTACCGCACGTGATGGAGGCGGTGCGCGCGGCCTACGGGCGTCCGCTGATCTGCCGAGCGTATGCCGATTGGACCAAGCCCGAGCTCCGAGCGTGGTTCGCACAGCTTCGCCACCTGGGGATCCAACCGATGCAGAACTTCGACACACCCGACCACAGCCGCAGCCTGGTCGCCTTGGCGGTCGACGCCCTCGACCTGGTCGACCACTACGCCGTGACGTGCGCCGTTCTCGTCGGCGACCTCGGAGCGGCCCTGCCCTTGGTCACCAGGCTCAAAGCCACGGGAGTCAAGGTTGCCGTCATCGGGCCCGCCAGCAACCCCGATGATGTGAGGCGCGCGGTGGATGAGTTCGTGGACATTGCCTCGCTGCGCGAGACCGCAAGGCGAACCGGGGGACGGCACCGGGCCTGACCACATTCGCCGGGTCGGACGCCTGTGTGTGCAAAGTGGCCTTTCCGCTGCTGCGAGCCCGTTGGCGCTCCCACGATCGGCCGCTCCGGCATGACGAATCGGCACGTGGCGCCGTTGAGTCGGCCGCGGCGTGGTACCCGTGAACCGACCTCTACTCGGCGGCGTCGGAGCCGGTTTCGTCAGCGTTTGTGAGCGGCGTCGTACTGCTCGCGAATGGCATTCGGGATACGGCCACGCTCGGACACCTCGATGCCAGCTTCCCTGGCCCACTCCCGAATCGCCTTGAGATTCGAGCCGGACTCTAAGGACTGACTCGACCGACGCTTGCGGACAGGCCCCTTCGAGACCTTCGCAGCAGCCTCGATATAAGGCCTGAGCGCCTTCTCGAAGGCAGCGAGATTCTTCTTTCCCAAGTCGATGGTGTACTGAGTGCCATTGAAAGCGAACGACACTTCCTGAGCGTTCTTGGAGCCGTCTAGGTCGTCAGTGGTCTCGATGATCGTATTCTTGGCCATCCGCCGATAATGACGGAAGGCGGAGCTGGCCGTCCAGTCAACAACAGCAGGCGATGTTCTGAGGCGCTTCCACCACACAGCCTCCATGCACGGCTGGTCATCAGGTCCCACTCTGTTCGGCATGCATCGGTTTGGCGTTCATCGACGACGACTGGAACCGCAGTCCGCAAGGACATTCAGCCCTGAATATCTGGAAGCACCACGGGAAAAGACAACGAGCCCAGGCAGTCAACGCTCTACCCGGCGGCACACCTAGCCGGGACGACGCAGCGTCGTGTTAGTTCCCGAGGATCCGATCGATGCTGTCCACCGGCATCGGGCCATCGAACTGTGTCGCGGCGATGATCAGCTTGGATACCAACTCCAACTCACTGAGCGATCCGTCGTCATCTTGGAGAAAATCGCCTTGATCGCGCACTGCACTCCCATCCTTAAATCGATGAATCCACCGAATAGAAACTCATCGGACTTCGCGGCCGCGGTCAGTGCTGATCCATCGAGCATGGACCCGATCGCGCTACCGCCACCAACCAACCTTTGCCCACAACCCCCACTGGGCTATCTCGGGTAATCACACACCAACGCTCGGTGCCCGTATCTCGATCGTCCGGGACATGCGGCGCCGATCGGACATCGTCTAGTCCCGCTCCTCGTCGACTGGAATGGGTCACCAGACCAATGTCACACCGACCAAAGTCACCGCCCCCGTCGCGCTACAGCCGCGGCCGCCACTGCGAGCTGACGTTCCGCCGAGGTGAGGACCTCTGGCGATGGTTCGTGCCCGTCCACGTATCCGGGGAGGCGCGCCCTGTCAACGCTCGGCGTCGGTGTCGGCAGTGATGTCGGCGATGAGATCGATCAGGTGTTGGCGCCTGAATGGTTTGGGCAGGACGGTGGTGATCCCGAGTTCGTGCAGGGCTCCGCGTCGGTCGCCGGCCCACGCGGTCACGACCACGGTGCGCAAGCCGTCGGCTCTATCGGGATGGGCGTCGAGCCAGCGCACGACATCCTCACCACTCATCCGTGGCATCGAGAGGTCGAGCAGCATCACGTCGTAGCGATGCGCGGCCAGGGCGATGGTTGCCTCGATCCCGTCCGCGGCACCCTCGGCCGCGTGGCCGGCCCGCTGGACCATGCGCATCATCAGGTCGCGTATGTCGTCGGTGTCATCAACGACGAGAAAGCGCAGCTGCCGAGTCATTTCTCACTCCTCCTTCGGTGCGGGTTGTCTGGGACCAGTCGCGGCGATAGCGGCCGACCAGATCGGATGAATGCTCGGATGGACGCGATTTCGCGTTTCACCGGGGTGGTCGAGACTTGGCAGCCCACGCCTTGTCGTGCGCAACCTGCCGTCCCGTGCGGTTGCACCCAATGAGGGAACGCCCGGTCCTGCACTTCGCCATGGGATTGGGCGCGTGCTGACGCTCTTGGGGTTGTGTCCCTAGTAGTGCTGATGCCGGGGGTGTCCCAGGGGCCAAGTACCTGCTGTGGTCCAGTCATCGATCAGCTCGCGGCATCTGGCGGCGCGGTCCGGGTCCTGGGGCAGGACCAGTCGGGCTAATCGGGCGCGACGACCACCCCGTTCGAGGAGCAAGATGCTGCCACCGGCGTGCTCGACAGCGGCCAGAAGTGGCAACAGCGGCCGGTCGGACTTGATGATGAGTTCTTCGGTTGTCATGACGACCTCAATGTCTCGGTACGCCGGGCGCGCGAGTAGGGAGTGCTTGTCGTTCGGCACGGCGTCGGTCTGCTGACGCAATAGGGGGGACGGGTGCGCCCAGCCCGGACGGGGGACCGGGCTGGACGCCAGACTGACCGACCTAGGGGTGGCGTGCAGCCCGGACGCGGACCAGTGAACTCGCCCGGCATCGAGGTCGGACGCTAGAGATACTGCTGTACTTACTTGCAGGTAAGTGATGTGGGTCACGCCCGCGGCGGGGTTACCGCCCAGTCTCCGAGATGCCGGTCTCACGTGGCAGCGATGCCGTGCTGCTAAGCCGGGGCGGATCGGATCGGAGGGGCGTGACGCACAGCGCGAGCTGCCCTCCGTGCGATCAGGTGACGGGGTCTTGGGTGCGATCCGACCGAAATCAGACCGTTTCACCACGACTGCATTCCGCCGCTATCGACGCCGCGGATTGCCGTACCTGGCTCCCGACTACCAGTCCACGTGCTCGGCATCCGTGACCAGGACCGGGCCGCCCTGCTGCCGCAGTTCGGCGGGCGATGTGTTCTCACGCAGGCTCGGGACCGTAAGCCCGGTGCGCTCTTCGATGAAGTCCAGCGACACGAGGTAGGTGTTGAAGTCGTCGAGGAAGGCGCGCTCGTCGATGCGGTCGAGGTCCTGGGACAAGACGAAGCTCTTGAATCGCAGCTGTCCGTCCATCCGGTAGAGCACGACCTTCCAGTGCTCGCGCGGCAACTGGACGATGTTGCGGTAGGTGGGGTCGTCGTCGCGGAGCACGGGTCCCGCGAACAGGGTGAGCCGTCGGTCCTCCAGATCCTCTTGGGCGAGGATGGCGTTTTCCCCCAAGCCCCAGCTGCCGCCCCGGCCCGACTGGTTGAAGTCGTCGATTTGCGGGGTGATGTTGGTGAAGAAGAACGAGTCAGAGTTCGCTGTTCGCGCCTCGGTGAGGGTTCCCCAGAGGAGGTCTGATCGTCGGGCGATGTGGCCGCGGTCGAGGCGGTTGTCCTGGTAGGCGTCGTTGACGGTTTGGGACGTGGTGGGGATGCGGGGGTCGGCGCGGAAGCTTTCGCCTGATCGGCTGATGCTGTCGCTGGGGAAGAGTCGGAGCCCGTCGATGTTCGAGGCGACCCACGATGCGAGGCGGCGGGTGGGGTGCATGCGGACGGTGAAGTGCGTGTAGTCAAGGTCCACATCACCGGCGTCGGGTTTTGGGGCATCGGCGGGTGCTTGTGGGGGCGCGAGGGTTGTCTCGAGGAAATCGGCGTCGTATCCGAGGTCGGCCATGCGTCGAGTGTCCCGCAGAATTCGCGCCGACTGGGGCCGGCCCGGCTCTCGCGCCACGACCTCATCGATCTCCACGCCGCCGTTCAAATGCCTTGGCCGCTGCTGCCTGCTCCGCGTCCTCGCGGCGCACCCACCATCTCCGGCCGCGCCTCGTCGCCGGTAGGGTCCCCGAACGGATACGCAGCGTCGTTCCGCTCTCGGAGAGCCCTAGTAGCAGTGCGGTGGTCTTCACCGACAGCCACACGGTGCCGTTGTCCGGCGGCCTGTTCCGGCCTCGCAGCGACTCGCGCTCTTTCCTTTCAGCGTGGATCTGCTCGCGCCTCTGGGCCAGAACCGGAGCCGCAGCCTCGGCGGACTCGCGGCTGATCGACGGCTGACCCCGAGGCCCCGGTCGCTGCACGATCAGCCCCTCCTCGGCTAGGCGCGCGATCAACAGGTCGGAGCACGTGACGATCTTCCGGGCCTCCTTCAAGCTGACCCACGCGGCGGCGTCCGTTCGTCGCTCCACGTCGAGCCGTTCGACAGATGCTTCGGTCACCCAGCGCTCGGAGCGCTGCACACCGTCGAGTCGTTCGTCGTCCAGCCAGCGGCGGATGGTCGCGACGCCGACGTCGAGCCGCTTGGCGGCAGCCGGGAGGCTCATCCATGACCCCTCATCCGGTGGGCCTAGCAGTAGGTCCTTGGGGCTTGACGTGGCTTCGAGTCGTTGTTTCGCCGCAGTGGCGTCCTCACGTTCTTGTTGTCGCGCTTTCCGTTGCGCTACCAGTTCGCGCTGCCACTGTGCCCACGCCAGAACGGATTCGCGGTCCAGGGACGGCAGGGTGCCTTGCGCGGGTCGCCGTGCGATTCGCCCGACCCGGGTCGCGTACTCGATCGTGGGCACGGGGATGCCGGTCAGACGGGATGCTTCCTCCCAACTGATCCAGGTCGGTTCCGAGGCGCCCACGCCGCGCATCTTGCCGCACCACCCCCGAGGTCGCGAGGAGATTCACGGTTCAGCGGCGATCCCCGACGGCCACGCAGGTCTCGTCTCGGATGTCGCACCCCGAGGAGCGCGCCAGCCCACCGCCAATGCCCGTCAACCGATCGCAGCCTGATCCGTTCTCAGCGCTCGTTCGCTATCCGAACCGCCTGTACCCACAATCGCCCGGGACTCGGGACTCGGGAGCCGGGGCCGGGGGTGCGCTCGAAGCAATCTGAACGACCCTTGGTCAGCGTGACCGGCCGGCCGGGTCGGGCCCAGTAGACGGCGGGACACCTTGGTCGGGGCGGGTGGTGGTTGCGCTGGTGCAGAGCCGCTGCTCGACGGCCCGGCGCCGGGACTGAGGATCGCGCTTGGTTGTCTGCTTGCGGGCCTCGTCGTTGATGTCGTCGATGCAGGCCTGGGCGTAGGCCCAGCGGTTGCGATCGCGCGTCATGCTCTCGGTGACGGTTTGGTGTTCGAGGATGCCGGACGCGAGGTGGAGCCGGTTGCGGAGCCGTGCGGTGGCCTCGAGCCAGACCTCCGAGCCGCGGGCACCGAGGACTCGGGCGATCTGCTGGATGAGCTCTAGCCGCACCTCGGTGTCGGCCCAGTGTCCAGAGGTGCGGAGCAGGTGGTCGATCATCGCGTCGCCGAGGGGGGCTCGGTTCTCGATGGCGGTGCTGATCGCCCGGGCGCCCTGGGTCTCGAACAGGCTGGCTGGGTCCATTCCCTCGGGCAGTTCGAGGTGGGTGGGGTCGAGGTCGGCGGTGGTCAGATGCCAGAAGGCCTTCTGTGCCGCCGTCCAACCGGCCGGGTCGGAGTCGGTTGCGACGGCGATGCGGTGGCGGCCGTTGACCATGTCGATGTTGGCTCGCAGCAGCTTGATCTGGTTGACGGTGAGCGCGGTTCCCATCGGGGCGATGCCGACCGCGGTGCCGTTGCTACCCAGGGTGATGGCCAGTGCGTCCATGGGACCTTCGACGATGACCGGGAGCGCGCCGCCCGCGAGGAGTTCGCGGGCTTCGCCGTACCCGAAGAGTGCCTCGCCCTTGGTGAAGATCGGCGTGGTGCGGGTGTTGAGGTATTTCGGACCGGCGTAGTCGTCGTCGGTTTTGGTGGGGTTGCGGCGGCCGAGGAAGCAGAGGATCGCTTCTCCGGCGGGGTCGTGGGGGTCGCGGATGGGCATGAGGAGCCGGTCACGGAAGAAGTCGCGGTAGTAGGTCGTGCCGTCGTGGCGTTCCCGCAAGGAGACGAGGCCGGCTTGTTCGAGCTCGTCGAGGGTGGCGCCCTGGTCGGTGAGGTGGCGGATCAGGCTGTGGCCGCCGCCGGGCGCGTAGCCGGCCGAGTAGTTGGGGTGGTCGGCGAGGTCGGTGCCCAGGCGTTCGCGCAGATAGTTCGGCGCCCACGAGCGCGGGGAGCAGGACTCGAAGTAGACCAGGGCCTGCTGATTGAGGACGTGGATCCGTTCGGCTGGGATCTGGTTGGGATCGGGGAAGGCATTCTCGGCTGTGACCTCGGCTATCTGCTGCCAAAGCAGTGGCGCGTACGGGTCATCGACGCACAAGTCGTCGGCCGCCGCCACGCCGTTGTACAACGCAGCGTCGTGCTTGTCCGGGGGCGGCTCCCGATCGGCCACCGCAGTGTTGAGGTCGGCGTACTCGCCAGAGGTGGGGGAGTGGACGATGGACGTGTCGGAGTCGTCGGTCTGGGCGCGGTAGAACGCGGCCATGAACTCATCGGCATCTTCGGGCGGCAGCAGTTCCGGATCCGGGGGAGTGTCGGCGTCGCCGTACCGTGCCGCGTCGTCGTCGGGCTGCGCGTAGGTGGGCTGGTCGGTGAGCATCGCGATGCGAAGCACGAGCGCGTCGGCGACTTCGACGCCGGTCAGCGACCCGTCCTGGGGGAGGCCCACGAATGCGCTGGAGAGGATGTCGTTCGGGCTCCAGTCGTGGTGCTCGCAAGCCTCGTCAATGGCCGCGACGAGCGCGGGCCACGCGGGCGTCTTCTGGAGGTAGTCGGCCTTCGTGGTGCCAACCATCTCGGCCAGCTCGGTGCGCCAGGTGGGCTGCAACAGGTTCGCCGAGTGCTCGTCGGCATCGAGCGCCGCAGGCCCCAGATGCGGAACGAGGCGCCACCACAGCGCCGCGGCCTGCTGCTCATCGGGCAACGGCCGCGCGGCGGTCTCGGTGTTGGAGGCGGTGTCCGGGTTGGCGCCGGTATGGCTGGGCGATGAGGAGGGGTCGGTAGCGAGTGCCTGCTTGATGTAGTCGGTCACCGGCAGCCCGGCGCGCTCGAGGCGGGCGAGCCGTTGGCACAACGGGGTGATCCACGGGTCGGCGCGGACGGTCTCGGGCAGTACCTGGTACCAGGTGCGTTGGGAGAAGGGGTAGCTGGGACGTGCCTTGCGCACGGCCCGGTTGAGCTTGGTCTGGTAGGCGCCGGGTGCGCCGATGGTGCGGTCGCCGGTCGGGCGCAGGTCGTTCTCGTCGGTCCCGGCCACCGCCCGCCACACGGCGAGCTCGGCCCGCAGGTCGGTGTCGTCGTCCTCGAGGAACGGCTGTGCCCACCCGGGCGCGCTGGCTCCGGTCCAGCCGCGGGCCTCTTCGCGGACGGCGTCGATCCGTTCCCGGACGAGCTGGTGGTAAGTCGCCGCGAACGGCCCCCAGTCGTGGGCCTCGGCCAGCCGGACCGGGATGCCGGGCAGCCAGGGCAGCGGGCCCTCGGTGGATTCCGGCGTGGCCGGGGGAGTGTCCGCGTCGTGCGGCCGGGCGGTGGTGAGTCCGGAGACCCCATCGTTGAGGAGGTCGTCGACGCGGGCGTCCAGCACTGCGGCGGGGTCGCGGGCGTCGGCCAGCGAACCGGTACCGACCGCGGCGCTCAGCACCCTCAGGGGGCTGTGTTCGTCGAGTGCGATGAGCGCGAGGTGGGAGCGCAGCGTCGACCACGCGGGTGCTTCGGTGAGGCCGGTCAGGAGTGCTTCGGCGTGCGCGTCGATCTTGTCCATACCGATGGAACCGATGAGGGTCTCGGCTCCGGCAGTCACGGCGTCGTGGTAGCGGGCAGCCATGTCGCCGAGCCGCTGGTGCGGGTCGGTCTGCTCGCGCAGCGTGGTGGTCGCAGAGACCGGGGACCCGTCACGACGCAGCATGTCGGCGATCCGGTCGAGCGCGGTCGGCGGGATCAGCGCCTCGGGTCGGATCAGGTTGTGCGGGTCGCCGTCGGAGGCGACGTTGAGGTAGAGGTGGTTGGCGAACTTGCCGCGGGAGAGCGCGACGTAGAGCAGGTTGCGGTCTTCGTCCCCGGTGAGGACGACGTGGCAGGTGCCGGTGGTGATGCCCTGGGCGCCGTGCACGGTGGTGGCATAGCCGAGCTGGACGGTCTTGGAGACGTAGTCGGCCGGCAGGGTGATGCTCTTGCCGAGCTTGTCGTGGACCACGGTCAGGGAGTCGTCGGCGTTGACACATCTGACGTGCCAGCGGTCGCCGTTCTTGACCCAGTTGGTGCGGCTGATGCGCAGGCGGCGGTCGTTCTCGCGGGTGATGATCCGGTCACCTGCGGACACCTTCGTGCCGTCGCCCAGCGTCAGCACTCGCCCGATCTTCTTCTCGGAGAGTCCGGCGACGCGGTCGTTACGGGCGCGGGTGTTGAGTTCGGCGACCAGGTCGCGGGTGGGCGCGATCAGGATCGAGTCGGAGACTCCGTCACCACGGGCGCGGTCGGCTGCCACGTCGGCTGCCCAGGCGGCGTAGGCCTGGTCGGCGCAGGCACCGAGGTCGCCGACGTGGATGCGGCCGCGGTCGGCGTAGAACGCGATCGCCGACGGATCGCCTTCGCGCAGGGCGAGGGTGGCGGCTGCTTCGGCGTGGTTGAGGCTGCCGTCGGGGTTGCGGAAGCGGTGCACCTCGCTGAGGGTGACTGCGCCGATCTGGTGGGCGATGTCGCGCAGGACGCCGCCGGCGGCGACTGAGGCGAGCTGCCGGGCGTCGCCGACGAGTCGCACCTGGCCGCCGCGGGAGGTGATGTAGTCGATCGCGGCGGCGAGATCGGTGGTGGCGGCCATGCCTGCCTCGTCGATCAGGACGAGGCTCTTGGGGTTGATCTCCTCCATCCAGGCGGGTGGGTTGCCGTGCTGGGCGTGCCAGACGAGCTTGGCCAGGGTGTCGGCGCGGACCTGTTTTCGACCCGGGCGCCGGGGTCCGCGGAGCAGGGCCATGCCCAAGTTGTTGGCCTTCTCTCCGGCGCCGGCATCACCGTTCTCGGAATTGATGGACGCGCCGAGTTCTTGGGCTGCGACCGCGGACGGGGCGAGGCCGATGACGACGCCGCCGGAGTCCTGCCAAGCGCGGGTGAGGACCTGCATGGCGGTGGTCTTGCCGGTTCCCGCGGGCGCGAGCGCGAGCTGCACGGCGCGCCCGCTGGTGGCCATCTCACGGACCAGGGACTGCTGCGCGGCGTTGAGGTGGAGCTCGTTGGCAGCGGCCTCGGCGACCGCGATACCAACGCGGACCTCACTGATCGTGCGACCTCCGGTCCGGCGGGCGGACTCGACGATCCCGCGTTCGGCGTCGATCACGGCCTGGGAGGTGTACTGGCGAGCCCCGGCGAGGCTGTAAACGCTGACGATCGCCTCACTCTTGGCACCGCCTTCGAACTCGTCTTCGGTGCGCTGCAGGGGAGCGGGGATCGTCACGTCCTGCTCGGCCGCGGTGGTGGCGTGGGTGAGTGGGTCGGGGTCGCTGAAGGCGATGGAGTGCTCCCCGATCGCGGTGGCCACGACTCGCTCGACGGCTGGATCGAGGTCAGCTCGCCGGACGCCGTGGACGCGGGCTTGGCGCTGCGCCTCGGAGCGCAGGTGCCAGACCTGCCAGGTCGCCCGGTCTTCGGCGACCCGTGCGACGACATCTCGGGCGGTCTCGGCGACCCAGTCGTCGGTGACGTCCTGGGCGTCCGGCCGGTGTCCGAGGCAGTCCTCGACCATGTCTCGGACGGCCTGCTCGCTGCCGATGATCGCGGTGGCCTCGTCCAGCCAGGCGGCCCGCTGGTCGACCTCGGCGCGGGGTGCGTGCTTGGCCTGGCGGGTCTGGTCCCAGGCCTTCTCCGCGAGGGTGACGGCCTCGCCTTCGGTCGGTGGTCGGCCGTGCTCGGTCTGGAATGCGGCCGCCAGTTCGCGGCGACGTGCCTCGATGGCGCGGTGGCGCTTGGACCAGGTCTGGGCCAGTCGCTCGTCGACGCCGACGATCTCGCGCACGGGCCGCATGTCCCCAACCGGTCCATGGCCCTTGCTCAGGCCGCTGCGGCGGTTCTCGAAACGCACCCCCAGCCGGGCGATGAGTTCGGATTCGATGAGGGTGTTGTACATCTCAGCGAGGGTGACGTTGGCCTTGAAGAGGACCCGGCCGTCGACGGCGAGCCAACGTCCGTTCTCGTCTTGGACCTTGTTGCTGACCGCGACGTGGGTGTGCAGGTGCGGGTCGGAAGAGCGTGCGTCGCGGTGGGTGAACATGCCCGCGATCAGGCCCTTGGACTTGACCTGCTGGAGGCCGCCGCGGCCGCGGCGCGTGAACAGCGCCTCCTTCTCCAGCCACGACAATGTGGCCTCGACGGCCGCGTGGTGTGCGTCCTCGATCTGTTTGGCGACATTCTGGTTGGCCAGTGCCCACAGCGTGGAGACGGACTTCACTGGAGCGAAGGTGAGGTCGTACCCGGCGACCGCGGTGGTCTGTTGGCGGGTGGCTTTGACCATGAAGGAGCTGCGCTCGCGGTCGTCGATCGGTGCGCGGCCGTGCTCGCGGAGGAAGTGCTCGTTGCCCAGTTCGGTTCGGATCCGGGCGCGTTCCTCGGGCGGGACAGGCGTCTTCCAGTGGTTACCGTGGGCGAGGTTGTAGGCGATGTAGCGCTTCGCGGACTCCTGGATGAACTCCGGCTGGTTGCCCAGGTACCTGGCGAATGCGCGGCCGAGTTGGGAGGCCCTTGTGGCCTGCTCCACGTTCTTCCCGGCGTCCAGGGCGGCCTTTTCCAGCCGCTCCGCGTCCGGGTGACGGCCCTCTCCGAACAGGTTCCGCATGTGGGTCTCGGTGACCTGGGAGCCCGCCTCGAGGTCGAGCGCGCCGAGCCCGGCGCCGAACCAACGCCCTGGTGATTCGCCCTTCTCGGCGTAGTAGTCGGCCAGGCCCTGGTGCCCGCGGTCGGTGGCATCGTGCGCGGCGACCTGGCGGGTCAGGTACGTGTACCCGTCGCCCGCGGTCAGCTTGTGCAGACCCATCACGCCTTGGAGAAGCAACTTCGGCGACCCGGTTTCGGACACCCGCCCGGCGGCCAGTTCCGACAGTGCATGGGGTGCGAGGGAGTTGGTGAGGTTGCGAGTCGGGTGAGTCAAGCGGCTTGGCGTGATTCAGATTCCGGTGAATCGGAGGTGTCCGGTCTCGGTCGGTCGAGGTTGCTTCTTGCTTGAGAGGGGCCGCGGTGGATTTGTGGTGATGCTCCGAATTAAGGAAGAGGTGGTTCTCCGTGGGGAACGCGGCACAGCACAAGCGGGTCGGGATCGGGCGCGGGATGCCCGGCTGAAGGCGGTGCGAGAGCCGCCGGCTGAAGCTGGACCCGGACCAGCTGGTCCGCGAGCTGCGCATCCGCCACGCGGCGGTCGACGTCGAGGTCGCCTGAGAGAAAGAGCCCAGGCCGAGCAGGCGGTGGCGGATGCGGAGGTCGCCGCCGCGGCCGCGATCGAGCGGCTCCTCGCGGAGGGGCTCGCGGTCAAGGACATCGTGCAACTCACCGGGCTCCGACGTAGCCGAAGAGCCGTTCGACCAACAGCGGCTGGAGCAGGTGACTCGGACCCCCAGGACCCGGCGGCCACAGCCATCTGGGTTCGTCCCGCAGGGGATCGTGTCGACGGCGCTCCAAGACTTGTCGCAAGCGGGACGCCGGACCGAGTCCGACGAGGTCTGGGTGGCGGGGTGAGCCTACCCAACGAACCGATCTACCGCCGAGACAGTCGCGATGCACGCTGAACGAATGGGTACTCGCCGGAAGGGTGGGTTGCTCCGACAGCCTGGCCGAACGCCTGCGCCAACTCAAGTCGCGCACACTGACAAGCGGTGGCGCATGGTCACGCGTCAGTTGACCTGCCGGCTCCGACCTTCCCAGTAGGGCTGGCGGAGTTTGAACTTCTGCAGTTTGCCGGTGGCCGTGTGGGCCAGTTCGGCACGGAACTCGAGCGACGTCGGTGCGGTCGGGCCGGGGCTCAACCTGTCCGAGTTGGCGCTGGCTCAGGAGTTCGGCGTCAGTCGGACACCGGTCCGCGAGGCGCTCAAGCAGTTGCAGAGCGAGGGGCTGGTGGAGATCCGGCCGCGCGTCGGCACCTTCGTGACCGCTCCCTCGCCGCGCGAGATCAGTGAGCTGTTCGAGGTCAAGGAGCTGCTCGAGGGCGCCGCCGCCCGGCTCCTGGCCCAGCGCGGTCGCGTGCGCGAGCTCGACGAGCTGGAGGAGACCGTGCGGCTCGCCGACGTCGCGGTGGCTCGCAACCAGCAGGAGCGGTACGCCGGTCTCGTCACGCAGTTCCACGACCTGATCATCCGCGGCGCCGACAATGCAAAGCTCGCGGCGCACTACCGGATGCTGATGAACCAGCTGGCCTATCCGCGCCTCGTCACCACCTCCCTACGGCAACCCGGCCGCCCGCTCGAGTCCGACCGCGAGCACCACCTGGTCCTCGAGCTGATCGTGGCCAAGGACGGCGACAGTGCCGAGCGCGTGATACGTGACCATGTGCGCGCTGCTCGCCGGGCTCCGTCCGTCCGCCTGAACCCGTGTCCTGAAAGGCCCCACCATGCTCAACGATCTCGACCTTTTCATCGGCGGCGAGTGGATCCCCGCCGCGACCACCTTCGACGTCGACGACCCGGCCACTGGCTCAGTCATCGCTTCCGTGAGTGACGGGACGCCTGCCGATGCGCGGGCCGCTGTGGACGCCGCAGCCAAGGCGTTCGAGACCTGGCGCACGACGCCCCCGCGCGCCCGCTCGGTGATCCTGCACCGCGCCTTCGAGCTCATGCACGAGCAGGCAGACCTCCTCGTCGACCTGATCATGCTGGAGAACGGCAAGCCCGAGGCCGACGCCCGCGCCGAGGTGACCTATTCGGCGGAGTTCTTCCGCTGGTTCGCCGAGGAGGCGGTCCGGACTTCCGGTTCGTACGGCGAATCGCCGGCCGGCGGCACGCGCACGCGGTCACGCACCGGCCGGTCGGCGTCGCCGCCCTCGTCACGCCCTGGAACTTCCCCGCCGCGATGGCGACCCGCAAGATCGCGCCTGCGCTGGCGGCCGGTTGCACGGTCGTGCTCAAGCCGGCCGCCGAAACCCCGCTGACCGCGCTCGCGATCGCTCGCATCCTGGCCGACGCCGGGGTGCCGGACGGTGTGGTCAATGTGGTGCCGACCACCGACGCACCGGGCGTCGTCTCTGCCTGGCTCGCCGACTCGCGGGTGCGCAAGGTGTCCTTCACCGGTTCGACCCTGGTCGGGCGAGCACTCCTGCACCAGGCGGCCGACCGGGTGCTGAACTCATCGATGGAGCTCGGCGGCAACGCGCCCTTCATCGTCACCGAGGACGCCGACCTCGAACTGGCAGTGGCGGCGGCGATGGTCGCGAAGTTCCGCAACGGTGGCCAGACCTGCACCGCGGCCAACCGGTTCTTGGTCCACGAGGACGTGGCCGACGAGTTCACCGACCGCCTCGGTGCCGCCGTCTCGTCGCTGGTGGTCGGGCCGGCCTCCTTGCCGGGCACCTCGATCGGTCCGGTGATCTCGGCCCGCGCCGTCGCGCGCCTTGACGAGGCCGTGACATCGGCCGTCGCCTCCGGCGCGCGGGTGGCCGCCCGAGCGGTGTTGCCCGACGGGCTGACCGGCCACTTCGTCGCCCCGGTCGTCCTGCGCGACGTCGCCCCGGATGCCGCGATCGTAGCTGAGGAGCTCTTCGGTCCGGTGGCGCCGATCGTCACGTTCGCCACCGATGACGAGGCCGTGGCGATCGCCAATGCCTCCGATTTCGGCCTGGCGGCGTACGTCATGAGCGGCAGTCTGCAGCGAGCCCTGTGCATCGCGGAGGCGCTCGACGCCGGCATGGTCGGCGTGAACCGCGGGCTCGTCTCCGACCCCGCGGCGCCGTTCGGCGGCGTGAAGCAGAGCGGCCTCGGCCGCGAGGGCGCCCGCGAGGGGCTGCTGGAGTTCACCGAAACGCAGATGTTCAGCGTGGACTGGCGACATGACGACGGTGACTCATCCAGGTAGGGCAGCTGATTTATCGCCAGGAGACGCGACTTCGACTGACCGCCGGACGGGGCTGTCGGCCCCGCCGGGCGCGGTGCAGGATCAACCAGATCGCGGGGTGTACGCCCGTCCGCGCAGCGGCGGGCGTCGCGCTGTCGTGGAACAGCGATGCAGGCGTGGTTCGCGCGTCCGGTGATCACGTCGCTGGAGTGGCGAAAGAATGGGCCTCGGGCGGTCAGCCCTCATCGGCGCAGCCCTTGGACCCGCCGCCAATCGAACGTTGTGCGGCGGCCAGAGAGTGCGCTTCGGGATTCCTGCGCGTTCACCCCAAGCGGAACCTCATCCAGCGACGCCGCCGCAACACCCGTCCGCGACTTGTTCCCGGCGACGGGGCGACAACCGGGGACGCCGTCAACCACCCCTCGGAGTTTCACGGCCGAACTGGCCCGCCGCGAGTGCTGGGACGGGGAGCGCTTCGACGTCTGATCCCCGTGGCGTCGAGCATCGGAGATGTAGTTCCGTGGGTGTCAGACTGGAAGTGGTGGCGTGAGCGAAAAAAGTGGGCGCATCGAAAAAAAGCGACGTCAGCCTCTTGACTGTGATGCGAGTCACCGCTGAGGATCGACTCTGACGGGGAATCCCACGAGATGCGAAGGACCCACACAATGGCTCGACGACTGGCAGTTGCGACCTCGGTACTTGCGCTTACCTTCACCGCGGCATGCGCTACGAGCGAAGCCGGCAGCGACAGCAAGCCTGACGAGGTGGTGATCGGTCTTGTGGCTCCGTCCTCGGGTTTCGCCGCGAACTACGGCCCCGAAGCAGAGCAGGGCTTCGAGCTCGCGCTCGCCGCGGCCAAGGAGCAGGCCGGCGGCGCGTCGATCAAGCTGGTCAAGGTCGACGAGGACGTCCTCGACTCCTCGCAGACCCTCGAGCGGGTCAAGAAGGTGGTCGAGAGCGACGGTGCCGACATCGTCGTAGGACCGATCTTCGGCTCCAACCAGCAGGCGGTGTCGGCCTACCTGACCCAGGCCGGGGTCCCAATGTTCACGATGCTCGGCGGCGACGAGACGCTCGCCGGTGAGAACAGCGCGTTCATCTGGCCCGGAGCCGACACGCTCACCGCCGGTCCACTCGGCACCTACGCGGCGGAGGAGCTCGGCTACGACACGATCGCGACGCTCGCCCCCGACTACGCCTATGGCAAGAACGCCATCCAGGGTGCCACGGACGCCTTCGAGGCCGCCGGTGGTTCGGTCGCCCAGCAGCAGTGGGTTCCCCTTGGCACCACCGACATGCTTCAGTACGCCACCGCCCTCGACAAGGACGTCGACGCCCTCGTCATGTGGCTGGTCCCGGCGGACGCTGCGGCCTTCGTCCGCGAGTACCGCAACCTCGAAATCAAGGTGCCGCTGTTGATGTTCCAGGGTGTGTTCGACCCGACCTACCAGGAGATCGGCGGTGACCTGATCGGCGAGATCGGCCTGAACGAGTACAACCACCTGCTCGACAACGATGCCAACGCCGAGTTCACGAGTGCCTACGAGGACGAGTACGGCGACGTCCCCAACCAGACGACCGCCTTCGCCTACGCCGTTGCCAACATCATCATCACGGCCCTCAACGACAACGACGGCGACACCTCGGTGGAGGCCCTGCGTGGCGCCCTCGACGGCCAGGAGCTCGACACCGTCATCGGCGCGGCGTCCTACGACGTGGACGGTGTCGCGGCCTCCGGCCGCACCGTGGTCAAGTCGGTCAAGGGCGACGACGGTCGTTTCGAGTGGGAGCCCGTCAAGACCTACGAGAACATCGGACACTGAACCAATGCAGGTCGTTGCCAACGGAGTGGCGCTGGGCGCAGTCCTGTTCCTGATGGGATCAGGGCTGGCCCTCCTGCTCGGAGCCATGGGCGTGCTGAACCTCGCCCACGGGGCTGTCTACATGGTCGGTGCCTACACGACCTGGACCCTCGCCATCTCGCAGGGCTGGCCGCTGGTCGGCGCGGTGCTGGCGGCCGGCGCGGTCTGTGCCGTGCTCGGCGTCATCCTGGAACGTCTCTTCCGCGTCATCCCCGGCAGGCCCAATGAGCAGATCCTGATGTCATTCGGTCTGATCTACGTCCTGGGCAACCTGGCCCAGCTGGTGTGGGGCCCGGTCGCGAAGTCGCCTTTCCAGGTGGCGGGGTTGCAGGGCGCGGTCCAGGTGGGCGATGTGGCCATCCCCGCCAACCGGCTGGCTATCGCGGCCGTCGGATTCGCCATCGCCCTTCTGCTGTGGCTGGTGCAGGACCGCACCCGCGTCGGTGCCATGGTCCGTGCCGGGATGGACGACGCGGAGATGACCAGGGCTCTGGGCATCAACCTCGACCGGGTCGTCCTCGCCGTCTTCGTCCTGGGCTCGGCCGTCGCTGGCATCGCAGGGGGCATTGGTGGCCTGGTCCTGGGGGCCAGCACCAACCAGCCGATGGACGTCTTGCTGCTCGCCCTCATCGTGGTGGTCGTGGGGGGGATTGGTTCGGTCCCCGGGACTCTGGTGGCCTCACTGATGATCGGGCTGCTCGACGCCTTCTCGCGCTACCAGTTCCCGGAGATGTCCAGCGTGATGCTCTACCTCCTCATGGTCGCCGTCCTCGTGGCGCGGCCCACCGGACTCAGTGGAAGGGTGGCCTGACATGGTCGGCGTATTCTCGCGGGCCCGGCGGGTGGCACCCGTCGCGATCCTTGTGGTGGCAGCGTTCCTGCTGCCCTTCCTTCTCAGTACCCAGCAGGAGAGCCTGCTCACGCGGGCACTTATCTTCGGTGCGATGGCAGCAAGCCTCGACCTCGCCTACGGCCAGGCGGGCCTCTACTCGCTGGGCCACGCAGCTCTCGCCGGGGTCGGCGGGTACACGGCCGGCCTGCTCATGGTGCGCTACGAGGTCCAGTCCTTCTGGCTGCTGATGCTAGCCGTGGCCGGAGCGTCGGCCGCTGCGTCCATGGCCTTCGCCTTGGTGTCCCTGCGGGCCAAGGGCCTCTACTTCATCCTCGTCACGCTGGCCCTCGGCCAGATGGTCGCCAACCTGGCCCAGCAGTGGGACTTCCTGAAGACAGCGCAGGCCGAGGCCGTCACGGGCATCGTGATGCCGTCGCTGGGCTTTGCCACGATCTGGAACCCCGGCACGGTCTACCAGTTCGTGCTGGTGGTCGTCGTGGTCATGCTGTTCACGATTCAGCGCATCATCGGTTCCCCGGTCGGGCTCGCCCTGCGTGGCGCACGCGAGAACGGCGTACGGATGAGCGCCCTCGGCTACGACGTGTGGCGCTACCGCGTGGCCGCGATCGTGCTGTCCGGCACCTTGTGCGGTCTTTCTGGGGCGCTGTTCGCCTTCCACAGCGGGTTGATCGCGCCGAGCAACGTCGGCGTCGCCGCCTCCGGAGTGCTGGTGCTCATGGCGATCATCGGTGGCAGCGGGACCCGCTACGGAGCGTTCGTCGGCGGTGTGGTGGTCACGCTGCTCCAGTTCTACGCATCCGAGTGGTCCATGGAGCGAGCTCCGATGATCGTGGGGGTCCTGTTCATCCTGACCGCCCTGCTGATCCGGTTCCGGCCGGCCGCAGCCAGTGCACTCCGAGGACTCCTGAGAGGGGAGGCCAGTCATGCCTCTGCTTGAGATCGATTCGGTCGGGCGACGCTATGGCGGCGTCCACGCCGTCCAAGACGTCTCCTTCCACGTGGACGCCGGGGAGTGGGTCGGGGTGATCGGCCCCAATGGCGCCGGGAAGAGCACCCTGTTCAACATCCTCGGAGGCCAGGTGACCGCGTCGAGCGGTGCTGTGCGCCTCGATGGTCGCAACGTGAGCGGGCTGCCCGCTCACCAGCGTTTCCGGGCGGGCATCGCACGGTCCTTCCAGATCTCGAGCCTGTTCCCCGACCTGACCGCGCGCGAGCAGCTCACCCTGGCCTGCCGGCAGACCGGCCGCTGGAATCTCGTGCGGGGTTGGGGAGCGGACAAGTCACTCAACGAACGCGTCGAGCAGTTGCTCGACATCTGGAACCTCAACCGCAGCGGAGGCTCCGAGCTGCCTGCCGAGATGTCGTACGGCGCCCAGCGCCGCCTCGAGCTCGCGTTGGCTGTCTCCTCGCAGCCCAAGCTCCTGCTGCTCGACGAGCCCAATGTCGGTCTGACCGCCTCCGAGTGCGACGACCTGCGAGACCGCGTGGCCGAGCTCGGCGACGAGACGGCCGTCATCTTCGTCGCCCATGACATGGACATGGTGATGGGCTGGTCGCACCGGATCCTGGTCATGCACCAGGGTCGCCTGGTGGCCGACGGCTCGCCCGAGGCCATCGCCAAGGACCCGTTCGTCGAGGAGGTGTATCTCGGTGTCGCACCAGTCATTGCTTGAGATCAAGGACCTGCGGGGTGGGTACGACGCAGGCGACGTTCTGCACGGCATCGACCTCGCCGTCGCGTCCGGGTCCGTCACTGCCGTCCTGGGTCGCAACGGCATGGGCAAGAGCAGCACGATCCGCGCGATCATGGGCCTGCTCCCGCAGTCGTCGGGCGAGATCAGCTTCGATGGCCGCGACATCATGGCGCTGCCGTCGCACCGGCGCGCCAGGCTCGGCATCGGGCTGGTGCCGGAGGCCCGCCAGGTGTTCCGCAGCCTCACCGTTCGCGAGCACCTCACCGTCGCCGCGCGACGAGCCGACGGCGGAGGCTGGACCACGGATCGCCTGATGGACCTGTTCCCGGTGCTGCGCAAGCGCGCGAAGGCATTCGGCAACAACCTGAGCGGCGGTGAGCAGCAGCTGCTGGTCATCGCCCGGGCCCTGAGCGCCAACCCTTCCCTGCTGCTCCTCGACGAGCCGACCGAGGGCCTGGCGCCCGCGATCGTCAACGAGATCGGCGTCCTCCTGCGCCAATTGCGCGACGAAGCCGATGCGCCGGCGATCCTGGTGGTCGAGCAGAACCTGCGTTTTGCCCTCTCGGTCGCCGACCAGGCGGTCGTGCTGGTGAGCGGGGAAGTGGCCTATCGCGGCACCGCGGCCGAGTTCGGACAGCGGGTCGACATCCAGCAGAGGCTGATCGGCGTGGGTGCCGCGTGACCCTGCCGCACACCCTGGCGCAGGCACGGTCGGCGCTCGACGAGGGTCGATTGACCAGCGTCGACCTCGTGGCCGCAGTGCAGGGGTCGATCGAGGCCAGGGAGTCGAGCGTGCAAGCGCTCGTCTGTACGACGTACGAGATGGCGATGGATCAGGCGGTCAAGGCCGACGCGAGGCTCGCGGCGGGCGAACGAACCCCGTTGTTGGGCATCCCGCTCGTCTTGAAGGACCTCGTCGACGTGGCCGGCGTGCCGACCACAGCCGGTAGCAAGGTGCTGGCGGACAACGTGCCGACGGACAGTTCCGTCGTGTGGTCCCGGCTCGAGGCGGCCGGATCGGTCCTCATCGGCAAGGCCAACACCCATGAGTTCGCCTACGGAGGAACCACCGAACCCACCCGCAACCCCGCTGACACGAGCCGGATCGTCGGCGGCTCGTCGGGTGGTCCAGCCGCTGCGCTCGCGGCGGCCTACTGTCTCGGTGCAGTGGGGACGGACACGGCCGGCTCGATCCGGATACCGGCCAACCTGTGCGGCGTGCCCGCGCTCAAGCCCACCCGCGGACTGGTGCCCAGCGGGGGAGTCGTCCCGCTGTCGCAGACCCTCGACGTCGTCGGCCCGATGGCGCGGTCGGTCGCCGACCTCGCGCCGCTTCTGTCCGTGATGGCGGCGATCGAGGCGGGACCCGCCAGGCGTCCGCGCAGCGTGGGACTACTCCAGGGCACCTTCCCGGAGGCGCAGTCGGTGAGCCGTGCCGTGGCCGACACAGCGGCGGTGCTCCGCCGGTTGGGGATCGAGGTGGTGGACGTCGAACTGCCCGGGTTCACCGAGTCGGTGTTCGACGACTTCACCGTGATCGGCTTCGAGGCGACCATCATCCATCAGCAGTGGAAGGATCACCGGCACCTCTACACCCCCTACGTCCGTGAGCGCCTCGCCGCCGCGGCCGAGGTGACCCTGCAGCAGTATGAGGACGCACTGCGTGCCGGCGAGCGGCTGGGGCGCGCGGTCGACGACCTGCTGGAGCAGGTGGACGTCCTGCTGCTGCCGGGCGTGCCCTTCCCGGCCTCCCCGGCCTACGACGAGCAGGTCGACGTCGATGGACAGTGGGAGGACCGCGACACGGGGCTGTGTCGTAACACCGCCTTCGCCAACCTCACCGGGCACCCGGTGCTGGCCCTGCCGGCGGGCCTGGACGGGTTGTTGCCGGTCGGTGTCCAGCTCGTGGGGCGCCGCGGTGCGGACTTCGACCTCGTCGACCTGGGCTCGCACCTGGAGGCGCTCCTGCCCCCGGGCCTACCGCCGGCGCTCCGGGATTAGCCACGCCCGAGCCGCGCGGCCGGCAGGTGCGACTCAGTGCGCTGGGGCGAAGAAGCTGGCGTACCACGAGTGCGCCACGGTGCGAGCCGCGTCATCGAGGTCGACCTCCGAGCCGTGCAGCTGGTGCTGGGCATACCAGACGTAGGCCGACTGCTCGACCATGCACGCGACCGACTCGGTCACTAGTGTGACGTCGATCCCGTTGACCTCCGTGATGCCGTGGTCCTTCACCAACGCCTTGACGAACCGGTCGATGTGGCGGGTACGCATCTTCCACCAGAAGTCGCGGAACCGGTCCTCGACGTGGGCAGCCTGGATGAAGGCCCGCATGACGTCGCGCTGCTCGCTGTAGAGCCGGAGGTAGCCACGGTTGGACTCGACCAAGGCATCGTAGGGATGGGTGGCGAAGTCGTGCTCGGTCGGCCTGCTGGCTTCGTAGAGCCCCTCGTGCAGGTCTGCGATGACCTGGGCGAAGAGGTCTTCCTTGTTGGCGAAGTAGCGGTAGAGCCCACCCATCGAGATGTCGGCCTCGTCGGCCACGTCGCTCATGCGGGCGTCGACGTAGCCGTGCTTGGCGAAGACCGAGCGCCCGGCGCTGACGAGGTGGGCGCGCGTGCGGATGCCCTTCGGTGTGGTCGGCTCTGCAGACGCCATGGGAATCCTTGCTCGAGACGGTGAAGGTGGGTGACGCGATTATATCGTAAGCGACATCGACATAGAAAAAAAACGACATCACTCTCTTGACAGGAATTGCACTCCGATGGACGATCCTCCTATGACCGAGACAACGACTGACCCCCGAGGCCGCGTCGATGCGGTGCGCCACGAGGGCTACCGCAGTCGAGGTTGGTGGCCAGGTGAGCGTCTCGCCGATCGGTTCCAGCAGTTGGTCGATGCTCGACCAGAACACACAGCTGTCGTGGACGACCAGGGCGTTGCGCTGACCCGCCGAGAGCTCTGGGACCTGGCGGGCGCCCGTGCTCTGGCATTGGAAGCCGCGGGCGTACGCCGCGGCGACGCGGTCCTGATCTACCTCCCCAACACGCTCCAGTGGCAGGTCTCGCTCCTCGCCTGCCTGCGGGTGGGCGCCGTTCCGGCCACGCTTCCGATCACCACCGACGCGGCCACCCTGACTCACATACAAGGCCTTGTCGGGGCGCGGGCGATCATCGCGTCCCCCACCTCCCGCCGCCGGCCGACGGGGGAGGCCGCGCACGAGGCGGCGGTCGCGGGAGATCGCGTCACCACCCTGCTCCTCGTCGACGAGGACGGTACCGAGGCGTGGTCCCACGTGCCCGGGTCCCGCAGTGACCGGGTAGTTCCCGACGGGATCGACCAGCTGATGTTCACCTCCAGCACTACGGGGTTGCCGAAGGCGGTGATGCACACGGCCGACACGATGGCGGCGGTCAACATCACCTTCGCCGACCGGTTCGGCGTCACCGAGGACACCCCGATCTTCATGCCGTCGCCGCTGGGGCACAGCGTCGGCGCCTGGCACGGCGGGCGGCTGTCGCTGTTCACCGGCGCGACGCTGGTGTTGCAGGACGTGTGGGACCCGGTGCGTGCGCTCGAGATCGTCGACGAGTACGCATGCGTGTTCACGGCTGCCGCGACCCCGTTCCTCAAGGACCTCGTCGACGCCGAGTGGCCGGCCGGCCAACCGAAGCTGGCCAGCCTCCGGAGCTTCTTGTGCGGGGGGGCTCCGGTGCCGCCGAGTCTGCTCGAGCAGGCGTCCGCGCAGGCTCCGCAGAC
>JBDSPC010000171.1:0-11636 GCA_039914485.1 Nocardioides sp. | reverse complement strand
CCCGCCGGCTCGAGGAGCGGCCAGTACAACGGGAACAGTCCCCACAGCGCATAGGCGGCCGCGCCGAAGATCAGTCCCTTGCGCGTGTCTGGCACCCGCCGATTCTAGGTCCCGGCCTCGGCAACGGAATGCTCACGGGTGGCGTCTACCATGCAGTCGTCTTCTGTCACACGTCCCAAGGGGGAACCATGCGGATCATCCGCACCGTCATCGTCGGCCTGTTGGCCGCACTGCTCAGCCTGACCGCCCTGTCCGCGTCGCCGGTCCAGGCCGACCAGGCACTGCCGAAGCGCACCATCACCGAGGTGGCGCCCGACGAGGACCAGCAGGTCGACTTCAACGCCTTCAAGCTCAACGGAGTCGTCACCGAGCTCCAGGCCGACGGCGTGACCGCTCTGCCCTACTCCGGCAAGGTCCAGCTGCAGAAGAAGGCGTGCAAGAGCTGCAATTGGAAGACCGTCAAGAAGGTCAAGACCGACGCGACCGGCAAGTACAAGACGAAGATCTTCGTGCCCCAGAACGGCGTCTGGAAGTGGCGCGTCAAGGTCAAGGCCTCCAACGGCTACGGCACCACCAAGGGTGAGGTCTGGACCGCAGCGTTCGAGTGATCTCCAACTGACACTGGCCCGCCCGATCTGATCGGGCGGGCCAGTCTCATGTGTTCGTCAGATGACGGTCCAGGTGTCGCCCGCGTTGATCAGCCCGGCGAGTCGCGTGGTCGGGTCGCCCGTGGCCGCATCCTGCGCGGTGGCGATCTGGGCGCGCGCCTGGTCGTCGTACGTCGGCCGCTCCACCTGGCGGAAGATCCCGATCGGGGACTGGTTGAGATAGCCGGAGTCGGTCAGCCGCGAGATGGCGAAGGCCGTGGACGGATCAGGGCTGTGCGCGTCGTGCACCAGGATGTCGGCGTCGTCGACGTCGCTCACCTCGACCGTCTTCACGCCCCCGGTCGAACGGTCGCGGCTCAGTGCCCTGGTTCCGCGGCCGTCCTCGCCGAGCGCGCCGAAGCGGATCTGCTGGCCGTGGACCAGCGGGATGATCGCGTCTGCCTTCGTGTCGGGGTTCTTGATCGCGTCGAAGGCGCCGTCGTTGAAGATCGGGCAGTTCTGGTAGATCTCGACGAGCGACGTGCCGCGGTGGGCGGCGGCAGCGGAGAGCACCGCGGTGAGGTGCTTGCGGTCGGAGTCGATCGTGCGGGCGACGAACGACGCCTCGGCGCCCAGGGCCAGCGAGACCGGGTTGAACGGGAAGTCGACGGATCCCATGGGCGTCGACTTGGTGACCTTGCCGGTCTCCGAGGTGGGGGAGTACTGCCCCTTCGTCAGGCCGTAGATCCGGTTGTTGAACAGCAGGATCGTCATGTTGACGTTGCGGCGCAGCGCGTGGATCAGGTGGTTGCCACCGATCGAGAGCGCGTCACCGTCGCCGGTGACGACCCACACGGAGAGGTCCGCGCGGGCCGTGGCGATGCCGGTCGCCATCGTCGGTGCGCGACCGTGGATCGAGTGCATGCCGTAGGTGTCGAGGTAGTAGGGGAACCGCGACGAGCAGCCGATGCCGGAGATGAACACGATGTTCTCGCGACGCAGGCCAAGGTCGGGCAGGAAGTTCTGGACAGCCTTGAGGACGGCGTAGTCACCGCACCCGGGGCACCAGCGCACCTCCTGGTCGGAGGTGTACTCCTTGCCGGTCTGTGGTTCGTCGTGGGTGGGGACCAGCTCGACGCCGGAACGCAGGCCGGGCAGTCCGAGGTCGGCAGTCATGCGTGCTCTCCTTCAACCGCCGTGGTGGCGGGGGTCAGGTCCACTTCGATGCCCTCGGCGTCGGCCACGAGTCCGCCGATGACGTCTGCGAGCACGGCGGCCTTGAGGGGCAGTCCGCGGACCTCGTTGTAGCCGACGACGTCGACGAGGTACTTGCCGCGCAGCAGCAGGGACAGCTGGCCGAGGTTCATCTCGGGGACCAGCACCTTGTCGTAGCGCTTGAGGATGTCGCCGAGGTCGTGGGGGAACGGGTTGAGGTGACGCAGGTGGGCCTGCGCGACCTTGTAGCCGGCCTTGCGCACGCGTCGCACGCCGGCGCCGATGGGTCCGTACGTCGAACCCCACCCGAGTACGAGCACCTTGGCGTCCCCGGACGGGTCGTCGACCGCGAGCGGCGGCAGGGAGTCGGCGATCCGGTCGACCTTGGCCTGGCGGGTGCGCACCATGAAGTCGTGATTGGCGGGGTCGTAGGAGATGTTGCCGTGCCCGTCGCCCTTCTCGAGACCACCGATGCGGTGTTCGAGGCCGGGGGTGCCGGGGATGGCCCACGGCCGGGCGAGCGTCTCGGCGTCGCGGGAGTAGGGCCAGAACTCGGCTTCGTCCCCCTCGCCGTGGTTGCGGTCGGTGGCGAAGTCGGGGTTGATCGTCGGGAGGTCGGCCACGTCGGGGATCCGCCACGGCTCGGAGCCGTTGGCGAGGTAGCCGTCGGAGAGCAGGATCACCGGGGTGCGGTAGGTGATCGCGATCCGGGTGGCCTCGAGGGCGGCGTCGAAGCAGTCGCCCGGTGACTGCGGCGCGATGATCGGCACCGGGGCCTCGCCGTTGCGCCCGAACATGGCATGGAGCAGGTCGGCCTGCTCGGTCTTGGTCGGGAGGCCGGTCGAGGGGCCGCCGCGCTGGACATCGATGACCAGCAGCGGCAGCTCGGTCATGACGGCCAGGCCGATCGCCTCCGACTTCAGCGAGAGTCCGGGGCCGGAGGTCGTGGTCACGCCCAGGCTGCCGGCGAAGGCGGCGCCGATCGCGGCACCGACACCGGCGATCTCGTCCTCGGCCTGGAACGTCGTGACGCCGAACGACTTGTGCTTGCTCAGCTCGTGCAGGATGTCGGAGGCCGGCGTGATCGGGTAGGAACCCAGGAACACCGGCAGGCCGGACTGCACGCCGCCGGCGATCAGGCCGTAGGACAGGGCGAGGTTGCCGGTGATGTTGCGGTAGGTGCCCGCGGGCATCGGGGCGGGCTTGATCTCGTAGCGGACGATGAAGGTCTCGGTCGTCTCGCCGAAGTTCCAGCCCGACTTGAAGGCGCGGAGGTTGGCGTCGCGGATGTCGGGCACCTTGGCGAACCGCTTGGTCAGGAACGCGTTGGTCGACTCGGTGGGACGGCCGTACATCCAGGACAACAGGCCGAGGGCGAACATGTTCTTCGCGCGGGCGGCGTCCTTGCGCGACAGGCCGAACTCCTTGACCGCCTCGACCGTCATCCCGGTGAGGTCGACGGGGTGTACGGCGAACTCTGCGAGGTCGTCGCCGTCGAGCGGGTTGGCGGAGTAGCCGGCCTTGGTCAGGTTGCGGGCCGTGAAGTCGTGGGTGTCGACGATGATCGTGGCGCCCTTGGGCAGGTCGCCGAGGTTGGCGCGCAGGGCGGCCGGGTTCATCGCGACGAGCACGTCGGGCGCATCTCCGGCCGTGAGGATGTCGTGGTCGGCGAAGTGCACCTGGAACGACGAGACGCCGGGCAGTGTGCCCTGGGGCGCGCGGATCTCGGCCGGGAAGTTGGGCAGCGTCACCAGGTCGTTGCCGAAGACGGCCGACTCCTGGGTGAAGCGGTCGCCGGTCAGCTGCATGCCGTCACCGGAGTCGCCGGCGAACCGGATGATCACGCGATCGAGCTGCTTGACCTGCTTGGTCGGCTGGGTCACCTCGTGCCTGCTTTCCTGCTTCATGGGAACGCGTTCCAGGGGGCTGCTTGCCCGGTCAACCACTGTAGTCCGGCGTTATCAGAAGCAAGCTCGGGAGTCACTCGGCGGACGCGCGTCGTCTGCGTGACGAGCGACACGACGACACGGGTGAAAGTAACTGTTTATAGTCATGTAGTATTCTGGACATTAGTTAGTAACTGTCCTTCGGGACCGTGCGAAAAGAGAGAAACCCATGAAGCTCACTCCCCAGGCCTCCCGCCGCTTGGCCGCTGCGTCCCTCGCCTCACTGGTGGCGTTGACCGCGTGCTCGACCAACTCCGATGGTGCCACCGCGGAGGGCGGCGTCTCGCTCGACCTGGTTGCCTACTCGACGCCGGAGACGGCGTACAACGAGATCACCGCGAACTTCGCCAAGACCACCGAGGGTGAGGGTGTCGAGTTCCAGACCTCCTACGGTCCGTCGGGCGACCAGAGCCGCGCCATCAGCGAGGGCGGCCAGGCTGCCGACTTCGTCAACTTCTCCCTCGAGGGCGACCTCACCCGCCTCGTCGACGCCGACCTCGTGGCCGTCGACTGGAACGCCGGTGAGCACCAGGGCATCGTCGCCGACTCCGTCGTCGTCATCGTGACCCGCCCGGGCAACCCGCTGGGCATCAAGGGCTGGGAAGACATCGTCAAGCCCGGCGTCGAGATCGTCTCGCCCAACCCCGGCTCGTCGGGCGGCGCTCGCTGGAACCTCCTGGCGGCCTACGGCCATGCCCTCGAGGTCAACGGAGGCGACGAGAAGGCTGCCCGTCAGTACCTCGTCGACTTCTTCAACAACGCCGTCGCGCTGCCGGGCTCGGCCCGCGACGCGCTGACCAGCTTCACCAGCGGTGTCGGCGACGTCCTCATCTCCTACGAGAACGAGGCGATCCTGGCCCGTCAGAACGACCAGGAGCTCGACTACATCGTCCCCGACGAGACGCTGCTCATCGAGACGCCCGCGGCCGTGACCAAGGACGCCGAGCCCGAGGCCCAGTCGTTCCTCGACTACCTCTACACCGACGAGGCGCAGGCCAGCTTCCAGAAGTACGGCTACCGCCCCGTCGTCGACGGGGTCACCGGTGAGGTCGACGGCGCCAACGACCCGGCCGACCCGTTCCCGACCCCCAAGGTGCTGTTCACGATCGCCGACGACTTCGGTGGCTGGCCCGCCGCGGCCGAGAAGTTCTTCGCCGACGGCGAAGACGGCGAGCCGCTCGGCCTGGTGGCCGAGGTCCAGCAGGAGACCGGAAAGCTGGGCGAGTAGGACCCATGACGAGCGCCCTTCTGGGCACGCCGGCCGACACCGTCGGGGAGCCGTCCTCCGGACAACGCACTCCCCGGCGGCCATTCGGTCGGCGTCGCCGCGCCAGCCCCCGCAACACCCTCACGCCCGGAGCGGGCCTGGGGCTCGGCATCGCCATGATCTGGTTCAGCCTGCTCGTCCTCATCCCGCTGATCGCGATCATCGTGACGGCGGGGGAGGGCGGCTGGAGCGCCTACTTCAATGTGCTCCGCAGCGACCAGACCTGGGCCGCGGTGAAGCTGACCGTCGGCCAGGCCGCGATCGTCACCCTGATCAACATCGTTGTCGGCACGATCATCGCGTGGGTCCTGGTCCGCGACCAGTTCTGGGGCAAGTCCCTGCTCAACATCATCATCGACGTGCCCTTCGCGCTGCCGACGATCGTCGCCGGTCTCGTGCTGCTCTCGCTCTACGGTCCGGAGAGTCCCCTAGGGCTCCAGTGGGCCAACACGGAGCGGGCCGTCATGCTGGCGCTCGCCTTCGTGACGCTGCCCTTCATCGTGCGCACCGTCCAGCCGGTGCTCGAGGAGCTCGACGCCGACGTC
Organism: Nocardioides sp.; assembly: GCA_039914485.1. GTDB lineage: Bacteria > Actinomycetota > Actinomycetes > Propionibacteriales > Nocardioidaceae > Nocardioides. Next base: position 6,076 of record JBDSPC010000171.1, on the reverse strand, counting down.
GAGGAGGCCGCTGCCTCGCTGGGCGCCCGTCGCGGCACCATCCTGCGCCGGATCATCCTGCCCAGCCTGGCGCCGGCCATCGCGGCCGGAGCCGCGCTGTCCTTCTCGCGGGCCATCAGTGAGTACGGCTCGCTGGTGCTGCTCTCCGGCAACCTGCCGTTCCGCACCGAGGTCGTCTCGGTCCGGGTGCTCACCTTCATCGAGAACGGCAACACCCAGTCCGCGGCCGCCCTTGCCTCCGTGATGCTGGCCGTCGCGCTGGTGGTCATCGTCGCTCTCGACATCGTCCAGCGGAAGGTGGCCAACCGTGGTTGAGGTCTCGACTCCCGTCCGGTGGCTGCTGCGCCTGATCGCGGTCGGCTACGTGTTCTTCCTCGTGGCCTGGCCGGTCTCGCTCGTCGCCGTACGCACCTTCGAGGACGGCACCGATGCGTTCTTCGGCATCTTCACCGACCCGCACACCGTGGCGGCCCTGCAGCTGACGTTGATGGTCGCCGTCTGGGCCGTCGTGATCAACCTCGTCTTCGGGGTGACGATCTCGCTGCTGCTCGTGCGCTACGAGTTCCCGGGCAAGCGCGTGCTGTCGGCCCTGATCGACCTGCCGCTGTCCGTCTCGCCCGTCGTGGTGGGGCTTGCGCTGCTGCTGGTGTTCAGCGGCCGTACCGGCTGGTTCGGGCCGAGCATCGAGGACGCCGGCTGGAAGGTCATCTACGACTCCCCGGGCATGATCATGGCGACGTGCTTCGTCGCGCTGCCGCTGATCATCCGTGAGGTCGTGCCGGTGCTCTCCGAGATCGGTGACGACCAGGAGCAGGCGGCTCGCAGCCTCGGCGCCAACGGCCGCCAGACGTTCCTGCGGATCACCCTGCCGTCCATCAAGTGGGCAGTGATCTACGGCGTCGTCCTGTCGCTGGCCCGCTCGCTCGGTGAGTTCGGTGCGGTCAAGGTCGTCTCCGGCAACATCACCGGTCGCACGCAGACCGCGACCCTCATCGTCGAGGCGAAGTACCAGAACTTCCAGCAGGCCTCGGCCTACTCGGTGGCATTCCTGCTGGCGTTCATCAGCATCGCCTGCCTGATCGTCGTCGCCTTCCTCCGCCCCAAACACGAAGAAGCCTGAGGTCCACCCATGAGTATCGACGTCACCGGTCTGACCAAGACCTTCGGCGACTTCGTCGCCCTGGACAACGTCAACGTCTCCCTGCCCACGGGGCAGCTGACCGCCCTGCTCGGCCCGTCCGGCGGCGGCAAGTCGACACTGCTGCGGATCATCGCCGGCCTCGACGCCGCCGACTCCGGCACCGTGTCGATCGAAGGCGTCAACGCGACCAAGCTGCCACCGCAGAAGCGCAACGTCGGCTTCGTCTTCCAGCACTACGCCGTCTTCAAGCACATGACGGTGGCCAAGAACGTCGCGTTCGGCCTCGAGATCCGCACACACGGGGGGCTCCGCCCCCCGTGGACCCCCCAGAAGCGCGCCGACCGAGCGCACATCCAGGCGCGGGTCGACGAGCTGCTCAAGCTCGTGCACCTCTCGCAGTTCTCCCACCGCCTGCCGTCCCAGCTCTCCGGTGGGCAGCGTCAACGGATGGCGCTCGCTCGTGCACTTGCGGTCGAACCGACCGTGCTGCTGCTCGACGAGCCGTTCGGCGCGCTCGACGCCAAGGTCCGCAAGGAGCTGCGTGAGTGGCTGCGTCGCCTGCACGACGAGGTCGCCGTCACCACGGTGTTCGTCACCCACGACCAGGAGGAGGCCCTCGAGGTCGCCGACGAGATCGTGGTGATCAACGAGGGACGCGTCGAGCAGGTCGGCACGCCCGACCAGCTCTACGACGACCCGGCCAATGACTTCGTGATGGGGTTCCTCGGCGAGGTCACGACCCTGGGTGGGGTCACCCTGCGCCCGCACGACATCGAGGTCGCCACGGCGCCGCACTCGGCCGGCGCCATCGAGGGCTCCGTGCACCGGATGCTGCGGATCGGTTTCGAGGTGCGCCTCACCGTGCTCACGATCGACGGCGACGACGTCTCGGTCGTGCTCACCCGAACCCACGCCCGCGCGCTCGGCCTCGCCGAGGGCGCCACCGTGTGGCTGACCCCGGCGAACGGTGCGACGGTCATCCCGTCCATGCGGGCGGTCGGCTGAGGTTCAACGGTTCGGTGCCCTCCCGACCGCCGACGGCCAGCCTCTGCGCGTCGCCTCGCGTCCCCCAAATTGAGGATTCCGCGACGGACCGCCTCGTCTGCCCCCGAGCCGGCATAGGTTGCGGGGCGTGGAGGCGAGGCAGCCACTGCCAGATCTCTGGGCGGGCATCGAAGGTTTCGACGAGGAGCAGGCCGACGGCGCCCTCGTCGGTCTGTTGTGGGACGTGCCGTTGGCGGAAGCGATCGAGCGAGTCGTCATTCCGTTCCTCGAAGATCTCGGTGCCCGGTGGGAGGAAGGCTCCCTCTCGGTCGCGCACGAGCACTTCGCCAGCGACCTGCTCCGTCGACGGCTGACGGCGCTGGTCCACCGGCACGAGCTGCTCCCGGTGCAGGGCCGCCGGCGCCCGCGCGCCGTGCTCGCGTGTCCGCCGGGTGAGCGCCACGACCTGGTGCTGTTGTGCTTCGCGCTCCTGCTCGGTGAGCACGGGTGGCGCACGACCTTCCTCGGCGCCGACACCCCGATCGACAGCGTGGCCCGGACCGCTCGCAGGGCCGACGCCGATGCGGTGGTCATCGCCTCGACGAGGACGAGTCGCCTGACCGCGAACCGCGAGGCGCTGGCCGAGCTGGCGGGTGACCACCCCGTCTATGTCGCCGGTCGTGGCGCCGACGTCGAGGTCGCACGCGTCCTGGGTGCGCGACTGCTCCCCGCCGACCTCGTCGCGGCGCTCGAGCATGTCGTGCCGCGGCACCGGGACGGGACACCGCGATCCGTCGTTCAGCGGTAGCTGGTGAATGCCGACGGTGCGGAAGGTCGCTTCGTTGATGGCCAACTGCTCCGACACTCGACCGGGTACGCGGCTAGTGGTGGCCCTTGGAGCGATCTTAGGCGGCCAGCGGTACCCCGCCGAAGGGTGGAAGGAGCATGGCGAAGTCGAATCCCAGGCTGTGGTGCTCACCGTCGAGCGTCTCGTAGTGCACGACGCCGGCCTCGACCCGGTTCACATGAGCGCCCAAGATGGCCTCGACGTTGCGCTCGCGGAACAACGAGGCCGCCCACAGCTCGCTGGACGTCTGGAAGCCGTGGTCCTCGAAGGTCATGCCGTCGACGCCGAAGTCGCCGAGTGCTGCCTCGTTCGTGAGGTAGACCAGACGTGCGAGGTCGCGGACGCCGGCCTCGCGGAGCTCGTGGTCGACGTTGAAGACGTACTCGAATGCCGCACCCTTGCAGGTGCAGGTCCCGTGCCCCATGCCGACGGCGAGCGTCTGGGGCTGGCCGCCACGCATCCGTTCGATCGAAACCCGTAGCGCAGCAGCGGCTTGTATCGCATGGTCCGCCGTACACACCGAGAGGGTGTGTCCGTCTGGGCCGAGACCCTCGGTGGCTGCGAACTTCAGCCGCGGTCCGGTTGCGTTGACCAGGTAGTCGTCGCGGATCTGCTCCTCCAGTCCCTCGGCGCCGGGACTGGTGTGCACGATGTCAACGGCACCACGAGCGTCGGTCTCATCACCATCCGGGCGAATCGCGACGGCCTTGGCCTGGCGGGAGTTGATGCCCTGGCGGGCGTAGACCGGGGCGAGGGGAAAGACCACGTGCTTCTTGGACATCCGGCCGACCCCGACCCAGATGTTCGATGGGATCCAGTTCCACTGCGAGTTGGGTGAGACGACCGTGACGGTGTCGTTCCTGCCCAGAAGACGCCGCAGATGGAGGGCCGCGGTATGTCCGGAAACTCCTGCTTTCTCCACTCGGTGTTGGCAGGTAGGTCTCTGGGGTTCAGCTGTGGGAGAAGCGGACCTTGGGCAGGACGCGGGTCAGCCAGCGCGGGGACCACCAGGCGGCCTTGCCTGTGAGGCGCAGGAGCACCGGGAGCAGGACGAGCCGGACCAGGAAGGCGTCGAGGAGCACGGCGACGCCGAGCACGATGCCCATCTCCTTGGGCGGCAGCGGTCCGGACAGCGCGAAGGTGAAGAACACCGCGACCATGACTGCGCCAGCCGCGAAGATGACCCGGCCGGAGTGGGCCAGCGAGCCCACCATCGCGTCCTTCGGGTCACCGGAGTGCTCGTAGTGCTCCTTGGCCGAGGCGAGCAGGAACACGGTGTAGTCCATGGCGATCGCGAAGATCATCGCGAAGAAGAACACCGGCGCCCAGGCGTCGAGGAAGCCCTGGGACTCGAAGCCCAGGAACCCGGCACCCCACCCCTCTTGGAAGACCAGACGCGCGACGCCGAAGGCGGCAGCTGTCGAGAGCAGGCTGGCCAAGGTTCCGAGCAAGGCGATCAGCGGGGCCTGCAGGGCAACGAGCAGCAGCAGGAAACCAAGCGCGAGGATGACGCCGATGACCAGCGGAGTTGAGTCGTCGAGCTGGGTCTTGAGGTCGAGGTTCTCAACGGCGGCGCCCCCGACGTACGCCGACGAGGGCAGGTCGGCGCGGAGGCGGTCGAGCGTGTCGCTGAGTGCGGGGTCAGAGGGGTCGACGGTCGGGACCGCCTGGATCAGGGCGTACGACGAGCCATCAGCGGCAGGTATGGCGGGCATCGCACCGGCGATGCCGGTGTCGCGGGACAGCACGGCGGTGGCGGTCTCGGCGTCCGCCCTGTCGACCAGGATGGTGAGCGTGCCGGGTGCGCCGTCGCCGAAGGCTTCCTGCACGAGGTCGTAGCCGACCCTGGCACTGGAGTCCTCGGGCAGCACCTTGATCGACGGCATCGCGGTCTTCAGGCCGACAATCGGCGCGGCCAGGGCCAGCAGCACGACGAGGGACGCGAGTCCCCACGCCACTGGGCGCTTCCACAGCTGCTCGCCCCAAGCGGCGAACTGCGGCGAGCGGTGCTCGCCGGTGTGCACCCAGGGGAGGGCGAACTTGTTGATCCGGTGGTCGAGCTTGAACAGCACCAGCGGCAGCAGGGTGAGCGTCGCGGCCAGGACGAAGACGACCGAGAGCATGATCCCGCCGGCCATCGAGCGGAATGACGGGGACGGCACCAGCATCACCGCTGAGAGAGAGATCAGCACCGTCGCGCCCGAGAGCAGCACGGCCTTGCCCGCGGTGTCCATGGTCTCGGCGATCGCCTGCCGGGCGTTCTCGTGGTGACCCATCCGGGCGGCCCGGAAGCGGACCACCAGGAAGAGTGCGTAGTCGATACCGAGGGCGAGCGCGAACATCATGGCGAAGTTCATCGCCCAGATGGAGACCGGGACGACGTGGTTGATCAGGACCAGGGATCCGGCGGAGGCCACGAGCCCGGCGAGCGTGAGGATCAAGGGGAGGCCGGCGGCAACGAGGGCACCGAAGGCCAGCACCAGGATGGCGAGCGTCACCGGCCAGGAGACCATCTCGGACTTCAACATCGCCGACAGGTTGGCCTCGTTGAAGTCCGACCAGAGCAGTGAGGCGCCGGTGGGGTTGACCTGGATGCCCCGGGTGGAGAGGTCCTGGAGTGGTCCCTTCAGGTCATCGGCGACGCGAACCATCTCGTTGGGATCGGCGTTCGCGCCGGCCAGCAGGACCCCGGTGGTGCCGTCCTCGCTCAGGGTCGCCCCCGGCTGGGGCTGGATGACGTCGGCGATGCGGGTGTCCGCCTCGAGCATGGTCGTGGCCCTGGCGATCAACTGTTTCCCGGAGGCGGAGGTCAGAGGCCCGTCGGTCGAGTGCACGACGACCTGGATCGCCGTCGAGGCATTGCCGCCGAAGTGCTCCTGCGCGAGCTCGCGGGCGGCCACGGACTCCGAGCCGTCGGCCTGCCAGCCGGCGCCGGAGAGCTCGGCCTCCACTCGCGGGGCGAAGGCGCCGAGGCCGACGATCACGAGCATCCACACGACCGTGGTGAGGCGCGCGTGACGGGTGACGGCGACACCGAGGCGGCCGAGAGGGCCGGGTCGGTAGTCGAGGTCGGGGGCGGCGGCAGGGGGGTGGCTGCGTTGGGC
>JBDSPC010000164.1:0-13992 GCA_039914485.1 Nocardioides sp. | reverse complement strand
AGTCGCAGAAGTCGTCGACAATCTCGCGGTGCTGCTCGGCGGTGACGTTGCCGACGCAGGGAGCCGCGCACTTGTCGATGTAGCCCAGCAGGCACGGTCGCCCGATCTGGCCGGAGCGCTTGAAGACACCGTTGCTGCACGAGCGCATCGGGAAGACCCTCAGCAGCAGGTCGACCGTCTCCCGGATCGCCCAGGCGTGGCCGTAGGGACCGAAGTAGCGGGTGCCCTTGCGCTTCGCACCACGACCGACCATCACTCGCGGGAACTCGTCACCGACGGTGACCGCGAGCCACGGATAGGACTTGTCGTCGCGGTACTTCACGTTGAAGCGCGGGTCGAACTCCTTGATCCAGCTGTACTCCAGCTGGAGGGCCTCGACCTCGGTCTTGACGACCGTCCACTCGACGCTGGAGGCGCTGGTGACCATCGAGGCCGTTCGCGGGTGCAGGCCGCCGATGTCCTGGAAGTAGGACGACAGCCGCGGGCGCAGGCTCTTGGCCTTGCCGACGTAGATGACACGGCCCTTGCCGTCCCGGAATCGGTAGACACCCGGCCGGGTGGGGATCGACCCGGGCTCCGGTCGATAGCTGGCGGGTGACGGCACGACCCCAACCCTACGAGGCCGCACCGACACCGGCTCACTTGATCTTGACGCCGCCCGACTTCCGGGCAGCGGACTTGTAGCCCTTCTTCGACCCAGTGACCTTGACGGTGACCTTCTTCTTGCGAAGTCCGCGCCCGGGGACGAAGACCTTGCCGTTGGCGCCACGGATCTTGCGGCCGCCGGCGTACCACTGGAAGCGGAACTTCACCTTGCTCAGCCACGTGCCCGTCTTGACCTTGAGCCGCTTGCCGGCCTTGGCCTTGTTGCCCTTGAACTTGATCTTCGGCTTCGCCGACGGGAGCTTGCCCTTCTTCACCCGCGACGTGTCGTCCGACGATGCCCGTCCCTGGTCGAACCCGGGCGCGGAGGCCAGGTTGCGCACGTAGATCCGGTCGCCCAGGTCGGCTGCCTTGAGCTGGTAGGAGGCACCGGTGGCGCCCTTGATCGCCTTGCTGCCGCGGTACCACTGGAAGGTCGAGGCCAGTCCCACCGGCGCTCGGCCGTCGTCGCCGATCCAGGCGAGGCCGGTCGTCGAGAGCACTTGGCCCGTCTTGGCCTTGCCGGAGATCGCCAGCCGGTTCGCCGTCCCGCGGACGACGTAGAACGTCGCGGGCGCGACCGTCACCGGGGCGGACATGACCGGCGCCGAGGGCGAGCGCCCAGCGGCGTACCCGGTGATCTGGACCGACAGGGACGCTCCGACCAGCGAGAGCGGGATGTCGAAGGTGGCCTCCTCCTCGTTGGGGATCGGCGCACCGTTGGCGAACCACTGGTAGCGCAGGCCGTTGGCCGACGGCGAGAAGCCCGTCCCGGCGGCCTGGGCCGTCTCGAACGGACGTGTGCCGCCGCTGATGCTCGCGGTGCCGCCCGTGACGGCCGGGCCGGGAGCGTAGGCACTCGACAGGGTGGACGTTCCGGCAGTCGCATCGAGCGCGGAGACGGTGACCTTCATGGTCCCCGAGGCGTTGCTCCAGGTCTCACCCGCGATCAGGGCCGACGCTCCGCCCGGCATCTGCAGTCGCAGTCCGCGCCCGAGGTCCTGCTCCACCACGACTCCCCGGGGGCGGTAGGTCTGCCCGTAGACGGTGATGCCGTTGCGGTAGGCCGCACCCGCATCGCTGCCCGTGCCGGTGCGCAGGTCGAACCAGAGCCGGGCGCCGTTGTCGGGGTCGATGACCTCGACCCCGCGGACGCCCGACTCGGTCGTCGAGGCCCGGTCGCGGATCGTGGCTGCGCCACTCGTGGCGGTCAGGCTGGCGACCTCGCCGGCCTGCAGCAGCCCCTGCTCGTGGCGGTAGCCGGTGCCGAGCTCCGGCGGCACGTTCTGGTAGGCCGAGCCCATGACCTCGTAGATGTCGCCGTACTCCACCGCGGTGTTGGCGTGCTCGAGTCCGTAGTTGTGGCCCCATTCGTGGGCCTGGGTCTTGGACATGACCGGCCCGGCCGACACGATGGAGACACCGCCGCTGACCAACGAGTCCCCCAGGCTGCCGCGACCGGCGAACATCTGCGCACAGGGGTCTGGCATCACCACGACGAGCTGGTCGGTGCCGTTGAAGAAGTCATAGCCCGAGAAGAGCGCCGCCGCCTCGTTCGTCACCGCGTCGAACTCGGGAGCGGAGTCCTGGTCGCCCGCGATGCCGCAGCCGGTGGCGACGGTGGTCGTCGTCGTGTTGTAGGGCACGAACGCCGTCGACGCGGGCAGCTCGTAGCCGGTGATCTTGCCGTCGGCCTGGTCGATCCAGTAGTCCGAAGCGATCTTGATCTGACCGAGGATCTGATCGGGAGTCAGGGAGTAGGTCCCGAGGTTCGACGTGAGCGCGACGGCGACGCGGTGGACCACCGGCCCCGCGGCGGTCGGGCGCGGGTGCACCGTCGCCTCCGTCACCGCGAGTGCGGTGCCGGTGCCGGCAGCGGCACGCAACGACGTCGCCCGGCCGTTCACGACGGGCAGCCTGACGGTCCCGGCGAACCGGCTGTTGCCGTCGACGTCGTCGAAGGCGTCGAGGTTGCCCGGGTCGATCGGCACGATCTGGCCGTTGGGTCGACGCACCGAGTAGGAGCTCGGGTCCCCGTTCTCCCCGGCCAGCACGAGCAGGGTCCCGGTCAGGTCGACGCTGCGCGTCCGGCCCGGATCCTGGGTCAGCGGTTCGTCCGCGACGGATGCCGGTACGGCGACCATCGTGGCCGCGCCGGTCGCCAGCGCCGCGCTGAGGGCGGTACGGCGGAAGAAGGACGATGACATGGAAGGCTCCCCGTGCTCTGGCCCGCTCGAGCCGGGCCGACTGCCTGCCATCGTGTCCCAGGCCCAGCCCGGCCAAACCAGCGGGCCCTGCGCGGCTCAGGCCAGAGAGATGCTGTCTCCGTCGACGGTGATGGCGATCTCGGCCAGCGGCGAGGTTGCCGGTCCCTGGACGACGGAGCCGTCCTCGATCGAGAACTCGCTGCCGTGGCAGCCGCACGGGATCACGCCGTCGGTGCTGGCGCTGACGGTGCAGCCCTGGTGCGTGCAGACCGAGCTGAAGGCCTTGAAGGTGCCCTCACTCGTTTGCGTCACCACGCACTTCTGCTCGGAGAACACCGCGCACCCGCCGACCGGGATGTCGCTGGTCGCGGCGAGCGCGCCGGCCGTCCCGTCGCCGGTCGGCGAGTCGGCACCGCCATCGGTGGACGTCGACGGGCTGGTCGCCGGATCCGTCGCGGTGGCGGGGTCGTCGCTGCCGCAGGCTGCCAGCAGCGGGAGCGAGACGGCGGCTGCCGTGGCACCGCCGAGCACGTTGCGTCGGTTGAGTCCGGAAGTCATGGCGCGAGCGTACTGACTAGGCCGAAGCCGCCTTCCTGGCCACCGCCTTCTTCGCCGGCGCCCTCGTGGCGGCGGTCTTCTTGGCGGGGGTCTTCTTCGCCGTCGTCGTCGCTGCTGCCTTCTTCGCGGCCCGCTCAGCGCTCGCTGCCTTCTTCGCAGCCGCCTTGGTGATCGGCCGCACCTCTTCCTTGGGCTTGACCTTGCCCTGGGGCTGCTTGGCGCCGCGGCCCTCGAGCAGCGGAGCCAGGAAGGTCCCGGTGTGGCTGTCCGGGCTGGCCGCGACGTCCTCGGGCGTGCCCTCGGCCACGACGAGCCCGCCGCGCGACCCGCCCTCGGGACCCATGTCGACGATCCAGTCGGCGGTCTTGATCACGTCGAGGTTGTGCTCGATGACCAGCACGGTGTTGCCCTGGTCGACGAGACGGCCGAGCACGAGCAGCAGCTTGCGGATGTCCTCGAAGTGCAGGCCGGTGGTCGGCTCGTCGAGGACGTAGACGGTGCGCCCGGTCGAGCGCTTCTGCAACTCGCTCGACAGCTTGACCCGCTGCGCCTCGCCGCCCGACAGGGTCGTAGCGGGCTGTCCGAGCCGGACGTAGCCCAGCCCGACCTCGCACAGCGTCACCATGTGCCGTGAGATCGCGGGCACGGCGGCGAAGAAGTCGGCCGCCTCCTCGATCGGCATGTCGAGGACCTCGGCAATGGTCTTGCCCTTGTAGTGCACCTCGAGTGTCTCGCGGTTGTAGCGCGCGCCGTGGCAGACCTCGCACGGGACATAGACGTCGGGCAGGAAGTTCATCTCGATCTTGATCGTGCCGTCGCCCGAGCACGCCTCGCAGCGACCGCCCTTGACGTTGAACGAGAACCGGCCCTGGAGGTAGCCGCGCATCTTCGCCTCGGGGGTCGAGGCGAAGAGCTTGCGCACGTGGTCGAAGACTCCGGTGTACGTCGCCGGGTTGGACCGCGGAGTGCGGCCGATCGGCGACTGGTCGACGTGGATCACCTTGTCGACGTGCTCCACACCGGAGATCTTCGTGTGCCGGCCGGGCACGGTCCGCGCGTTGTAGATCTGTTTGGCCAGCGACGTGTAGAGGATGTCGTTGACCAGCGTGGACTTGCCCGAGCCGGACACGCCGGTCACCGCGCAGAAGACGCCGAGCGGGAAGCTCACGTCGACGTCCTGCAGGTTGTGCTCCTTGGCCCCGTGCACCGTCAGCTCGCGACCGACGGTCCGCGGGCGGCGTACGAGCGGAACCGGGATCTCGCGGCGACCGCTGAGGTATTGCCCGGTCATCGAGTCGGGGTGGTCGAGCAGACCCTGCACCGAGCCGGAGTGGACGACCTGGCCACCGTGCTCGCCGGCACCGGGGCCGATGTCCACGACCCAGTCGGCGACGCGGATGGTGTCCTCGTCGTGCTCGACGACGATCAGGGTGTTGCCGAGGTCCTTGAGGCGGACCAGGGTCTCGATCAGGCGGTGGTTGTCGCGCTGGTGCAGCCCGATCGACGGCTCGTCGAGGACGTAGAGGACGCCCACCAGGCCGGCACCGATCTGGGTGGCGAGCCGGATGCGCTGCGCCTCGCCGCCGGACAGGGAACCTGAGGGCCGGTTGAGGGAGAGGTAGTCGAGGCCCACGTCGAGCAGGAAGTTGAGCCGCTCCTGGATCTCCTTGAGGACCCGCTCGCCGATCTGCTTCTCGCGCACCGACAGGTCGAGGTTGCGGAGGTAGTCGGCGGTCTCGTTGATCGGCATCGCGCAGACCTCGGCGATGTTCTTGCCGCCCTTGTCCTTGTCCCCCAGCGTCACCGCCATCGACACCGGCTTGAGCCGGCTGCCGTTGCAGGCCGGGCACGGCACCTCGCGCATGAAGCCCTCGAACCGCTCGCGGCTCGTGTCGGACTCGGCTTCCTTGTGGCGCCGCTCGATGTAGGGCCGGACGCCCTCGAAGGCGGCGTAGTAGGCGCGCTGGCGGCCATAGCGGTTGGTGGTGACGACGTGGACCTTGGTCTTGTGCCCCTCGAGGATCGAGGTGCGCGCGAGCGGCGAGAGCCTGTCCCACGGGGTGTTCAGGTCGAAGCCGAGCTCCTCGCCGAGCGCGTTCATCAAGCGCAGGAAGTAGTCGGCAACGTGGGCGTGGCTCCACGGCTGGATGGCACCCTCGCCGAGGGTGGCGCCCTGGTCGGGCACGACCAGCTCGGGGTCGACCTCCATCCGGGTGCCGAGACCGCTGCACTGCGGGCAGGCGCCGAAGGGCGAGTTGAAGGAGAAGGACCGCGGCTCGAGCTCGTCGGTGTCGATGGTGTGCTCGTTGGGGCACGCCATCCGCTCGGAGAAGCGCATCTCCCGGCCGGGGTCCTTCGCGTCGAAATCGACGAAGTCGAAGACCACCAGGCCACCGGCGAGGTTGAGCGCCGTCTCGACCGAGTCGGTCAGGCGCCGCTTCGAGCTCTCCTTGACCGCCAGCCGGTCGACCACGACCTCGATCGTGTGCTTCTTCTGCTTGTCCAACTTGGGCGGGTCGTCGAGGCCGTGCGTCTCGCCGTTGACGCGCGCCCGGGAGAAGCCCTGCGTCTGGAGCTGGCGGAACAGGTCGACGTATTCGCCCTTGCGCCCACGGATGACCGGCGCGAGGACCTGGAACCGCACGCCCTCGTCGAGGGAGAGGATCTTGTCGACGATCTGCTGCGGCGTCTGGCGCTCGATCGGCGACCCGCACACGGGGCAGTGGGCGCGACCGGCGCGGGCATAGAGCAGGCGGAGGTAGTCGTAGACCTCGGTGATGGTGCCGACCGTCGAGCGCGGGTTCTTGCTCGTGGACTTCTGGTCGATGCTGACCGCGGGCGACAGGCCCTCGATGAAGTCGACGTCGGGCTTGTCCATCTGGCCGAGGAACTGGCGGGCGTAGGCCGACAGCGACTCGACGTAGCGGCGCTGGCCCTCGGCGAAGATCGTGTCGAACGCGAGGCTCGACTTGCCCGAGCCGGAGAGGCCGGTGAACACGATCAGCGCATCGCGCGGAAGATCGAGCGAGACGTCCTTGAGGTTGTGCTCCCGGGCGCCCCGGATGATGAGCTGGTCGATCACAGTCGTCCTTCAGGGTTCTGGGCAAGAGTGGTGGTTCGAACAAGTGTTCGCCACATTGTTCCGGGTTGCAACCCGCCACGCTGTCAGTGCTCGATCCTACGGGGGCTGCCCTTCACCCCTGGGTGTGTGTTGAATGAGCGCATGACCGACCCGACCCAGCTCGAACTCCTGGCGGCCGCGAACACTCGACTCGTCCGCACCGTCGATGCCCTCGACGACGCGACGTTCGCGGCGCCCTCCCTGCTGCCCGACTGGACCGTGGGCCACGTCGTCGCCCACCTCGCACTGAACGGCGAGGCCCTGGCGGGCGCGCTGGGTGGTGTCGCCAATGGCACCGGCACGCCGATGTACGCCTCGCAGGAGGCCCGGGACGGGGACATCGCCGCACTCGGCGACGCCGCGCCGAGCGACCTCCGCACCCGCCTCATGGCGTCGACCGAGCTCTTCGACCGCGAGGTGTCCGACCTCCCCGACGACAAGTGGGAGACCGTGATCGAGCGCACGCCGGGCCAGCCGGCCTTCAGCGCCCGATCGACCGTGCTGATGCGGGTGCGCGAGATCGAGATCCACCACGCCGACCTGGGAGTCGGCTACACGGCGGCCGACTGGCCCTCCTCGTTCTCGACGCTCGTGCTCGACTCGATGCGCAAGCGCGACTGGCCCACTGCCTTCCGCGTCCTCGCGCGCGACGTCGCGCAGACCTGGTCGTACGGCGAAGGCGACCCGACCGCGACCGTCACGGGTGAGTCCCATGACCTGGCGTGGTGGCTCACCGGACGCGGCGACGGTTCCGGGTTGACGTCTGACCAGGGCGACCTGCCGGAGGTGGCGGCATGGTGACCTACGACGGCAACGTGACGCCGGGCGGTCCCGCCCAGGTCCGACAGGCCGGCTGCGTCACGATCACCAAGGTCGCCGTCGATCCGAAGATGTCCAACAACGCCTATCTCCTGCACTGCGAGGAGACCGATGAGCTGGTGCTGATCGATGCGGCGTACGACGCTCCGACACTGCTGTCGCTCATCGGTGATCGGTCGCTGACCGCCGTCATCACCACGCACCAGCACTGGGACCACCACCGCGCGCTCGCGGACGTCGTCGCGGCCACCGGCGCCTCCGTGGTCGCGGGTGAGCCGGATGCTGCCGAGATCACGTCGCAGACGGGTGTCCCCGTCGACCGGACCGTCGCACACGGCGACCGGATCGCCGTCGGCACCTGCGACCTCACGGTGATCGCGCTGGCCGGCCACACGCCCGGCTCGATCGCGCTGTTCTGGGAGGACGACTCGGGGCAGGGGCACCTGTTCCCCGGCGACTCGCTCTTCCCCGGAGGAGTCGGCAACACCTTCGGCGACGACGCGGCCTTCGCGCAGCTGATCGACGAGGTGTCGACCAAGGTCTTCGACGTGTACGGCGACGACGTCTGGTTCTACCCCGGCCACGGCGGCGACTCGACCCTCGGCGCCGAGCGCCCGCACCTCGCCGAGTGGCGGGCGCGGGGTTGGTGATCGCGGCCAGGCGTCAGGCACTCCCTGCGCGCACTGGGACCTAGCGGCGTCCGGGTCCGTTGTGGGCGGGCGGGTAGAGACTCCTAGCTGTAGGAGATCTTCACCGGGTCATCCGTGGCGGGCACGGACTGGCAGCCGAGGCGGATGCCCTCGTCGAGGTCCTCCTGCTCGAGCACGTCGTTGTGCAGCATCCGCACCTCGCCGGAGATGAGGCGGATGGCGCACGCGGAGCACTCACCCTCGCGACAGGAGTACGGCGCCTTGACCCCCTTCGACTCCAGGAACTCCAGCAGCTTCTGACCGGGTTGCCAGTCGTCGAAGACGTGCTCCTCGCCGTCCAGCTCGACCTCGACCTTGACCGGGCCGGCGGGGCCCACCGGCGCAGCATCCTCCGCCTCGTCCGCATCGTCGGCGGACTCGATGACGGCCTGCGCGGCCAGCACCTCCTCGACGTCGCCGAAGGGGTTCCCGCCGAGGGAGACGAACTTCTCCTGGTGCCGGCGATCGCGCGGGAAGTCGAGCGCACGCAGGGCGTTGGAGACGGCCTTCATGTACGGCGCCGGCCCGCAGCAGAAGGACGTCCGGGTCGAGTACGCCGCAGCGAACTCGCGCAGCTGGTCCTCGCTCGGCAGCCCCTGGACCGACTCGAGCCAGTGCACCACCTGCAACCGGTCGGGATGCTCCGCGGCCAGCTCAGCCAACGCGGATGCGAAGATGACGGACCTCTCGTCGCGGTTCGCGTAGAACAGCACGACCCGGTTCGAGTGCTCGGCCATCGCCGTACGGATGATCGACATGACCGGCGTGATGCCCGAGCCGCCCGCGAACAGCAGCAGGTCGGCCGACCAGTCCTTGGGGGTGAAGATGCCCGAGGGCGGCAGGACCCGCAGGGTGTCGCCCAGCTTGAGCTGCGAGTTCAGCCAGTTGGACGCGTAGCCGTCGACGGTCCGCTTCACCGTGACCGTCAGCGGCGAGTCGGGCGGGGTGCAGATGGAGTAGCAGCGAGCAGCCAGCCCGGTCTGGTCCGAAGGCACTCCGACAGTGAGGAACTGTCCCGGCTTGAAGGCGAACGCGTCGACGAGGGAGGCGGGCACGTCGAAGACGATCGAGGACGCGTCGGCGGTCTCGGCGACGACGTCGCGGACCTCCAGGAGGTAGGAGTCAGTATCCATCCTCGGCTCCGATCGTCAGGTGTCCTTCGCGTACGGCGGCGGCGATGCTCGCCTGCAGCCGGGGACAGGATGCGTGAACCGCGCGACCAGTCGGTGAGCTGTCCAGCTTGCGGAACTCGGAGCACTCCCCCAGCGACTCGGCATGCCACTGGATGGACGTGTGGTGCTCGGAGTTCTTCTTGACGCCGACGCGGGCCAGGCAGTCCAGGCACGCGACCTCGGTCAGCCGGGCCCGCGTGTAGAGCCGCTGGTCCTCGAGGGTGTCGGCGCTGGCGGGGACGATGTAGGCCATCAGGACGTGACGGCCGCGTCCTCGGCGGCCTTCCTGGCGAGGTTCTCCTCCACCTCGGCCCGCCAGAACTCGTTGGCCTTGGTGGTGTCCACCTCGAACTCGAAGCGCTCGGTCATCTCGTCGGTGACGTCGGCGGCGTCGACGTAGAACTGCTCGTACCACCGGCGGAGCTGGTAGACGGGACCGTCCTCCTCGCACAGCAGCGGGTTCTGGACCGGCGCCTTGTTCAGCCAGATGTGCACGTCCTGCATGAATCCGTCGCCGAACATGTCGGAGTACTTCGAGCCGATGTAGCGGGCGGTCTTGTCGTCGAGTCCCTCGGGCCTCTCGACGGCCAGGCCGTACTGCAGCTTGAACGAGTTGGGCCCGGTCGGGATGTGGCAGTTGATCAGGATGACCTTGGTCAGGAAGCCCTTGTAGTCGGTCTCGAGCCAGTTGATCATGAACGACGGCCCGTAGTAGGTGGCCTCCGACTTGAGGATGAGGTTCTCGTCGCCGTACCCCTCCCCGGCCATGTCCGGGCGCCCGGTCGACTCCATGAACTGGGTCGCCATGTGGCCCTCGAAGACGTTGCGGAAGTTCGTCGGGAAGGCGAAGTGGATGTAGAAGAAGTGCGCCATGTCGACCACGTTGTCGACGATCTCGCGACAGTGCGCGGACGGCACGTCGAGGACGTTCCAGGTCCACGCGGTGTAGCGCTCGGTGCCGATGCCCTCGAGCTCCGGCGGCAGGATCTCGTGGTCGGCCGGGCTGCCCTCGACGTCGTGCCAGATCATCAGCATGCCGTTGCGGATCACCGACTCGT
The DNA here is from genome assembly GCA_039914485.1 of Nocardioides sp. Classification (GTDB taxonomy): domain Bacteria; phylum Actinomycetota; class Actinomycetes; order Propionibacteriales; family Nocardioidaceae; genus Nocardioides. The sequence goes on along the minus strand of JBDSPC010000164.1, from coordinate 3,726 downwards.
AGCGCTGGGTGCGGGCCCGCAGCGGCACCCGGCGGGCGTAGGGAATGGCCTTGCACCTGCCGTCGCCGCCCCAGCGCCAGTCGTGGAAGGGGCAGGCGATCTCGTCGCCCTTCACGCTGCCCTGGGTGAGGTCGCCGCCCATGTGCCGGCAGTAGCCGTCGAGCACGTTGAGGTTGCCCTCCGTGTCGGACCACACGACGAGCTTGCCTCCGAAGGCCTCGACGCCGTGCGGCTGCCCGTCCGCGAAGTCCGTGGCCAGGCCGAGGCAGTGCCAGCCACGGGCAAAGCGCTCGGGAACCGATCCTGCGTCGAGCATGCGGGTGTCACTCATGGGGCCATTATGGCGCAAAACGAGAACACGTTCTAGTCTGACGCCATGCACGTCGCCCTTTCGCCCGAACACCTCGCGCTGCAACAGGAGCTGAGGGAGTACTTCGACGCCCTCGTGACGCCCGAGCGGCGGGCTGCCCTGTCCATGCTGCACGGCGAGTTGGGTGAGACTGCGACGTACAAGGAAGTCATCCGTCAGCTCGGCACCGACGGCTGGCTCGGGATCGGATGGCCGCGTGAGTACGGCGGTCAGGACCGCTCCATGATCGAGCAGCTGATTTTCACCGATGTCGCGGCCGTGGCCGGCGTGCCGATCCCCTACCTCACGCTGAACACCGTCGGGCCGACGATCATGCGCTACGGCACGGACCAGCAGAAGGACTACTTCCTGCCGAAGATCCTGGCCGGCGACCTGCACTTCTCGATCGGCTACTCCGAGCCCGGCTCCGGCACCGACCTGGCGTCGCTGAAGACCCGGGCCGTGCAGGAGGGTGACGAGTGGGTGATCAACGGCCAGAAGATGTGGACCTCGCTGATCCAGTACGCCGACTGGATCTGGATGGCGTGTCGCACCGACCCCGACCTGCCGCGCCACAAGGGCCTGTCGATGATCCTGGTCCCTGCCGACTCCCCCGGCTTCTCGTACACACCGGTCAGCACGGTCTCGGGCGTGCACACCAGCGCGACCTACTTCGAGGACGTGCGGGTGCCCGTCGGCAATCTCGTGGGCGAGCTGAACGGCGGCTGGTCGCTGATGACCAACCAGCTCAACCACGAGCGCGTCGCGCTCACCTCGGCCGCACCGCAGACCCACTCACTGGCCCAGGTCGTCGCGTGGGCCAAGGAGACCAGGGACGCGGACGGCCACCGGGTCATCGACCGCGAGTGGGTGCAGGTGCTGCTCGGTCGCGCGCACGCCCGGATCGACATGCTCAAGCTGCTCAACTGGAACATCGCGTCGTCCACCGACGACCTCTCCCCGGCAGTCGCCAGCGCGACGAAGGTCTACGGCTCCGAGCTCGCCACCGAGGTCTACCGCTGCCTGATGGAGGTCGTCGGCCCGCACGCGGTGGTCTCCGTCGACTCCCCCGGCGCGGTCCTTGCCGGCCGTCTCGAGCGCTACTACCGCTCCTCCCTGGTGATGACCTTCGGCGGCGGCACCAACGAGATCCAGCGCGACATCATCGGCTACGTGGGCCTCGGCCTGCCGGCAGCGAAGAGGTAGACCAGTGGACTTCGAGTTCTCCACCGAGGCCGACGAGGCCGCCACCCTGGCCGCCCGCATCCTCACGGACCGCGCGACGCCCGACCGCATGCGCGCCGTCGAGGCCGACGGCGACCGCTACGACCACGAGCTGTGGCAGGACATCGCCGACGCGGGGCTGCTGTCGCTGGCGATCCCCGAGTCGTACGGCGGCGCCGGACTCGGCCTCGTCGAGGCTCTGCGCGTCGTGGTCGAGGTCGGGCGGACCGTCGCACCGGTGCCGGTCGCGCCCCACGTCGCCTGCGCGCTCGTCATCAGCGAGCTCGGGACCGACGCGCAGCGCGAGCTCTGGCTGTACGGCGCAGCGACCGGTGAGCGAGTCCTGGTGGCCGCCGTCTCCGAGGACCTGTCGACGCTCCCGACCCGCCCGCTGACGACCGCTCGGCGCACCGACGAGGGGTGGGTGCTGAACGGCACCAAGACCCTGGTCCGCGCCGGCGCACGGGCCGATCTCCTGCTCGTCACCGCCAGCACGCCCGACGGCGTCGGAGTGTTCCTGGTCGAGACGCTCACCGACGGCGTCACGACCGAGGCACAGCGCACGACTGACGGTGACAGCGCCGCCCGGATCACGTTCGACGACGCCGCGCTCCCTGCCGATGCACGGCTCGGCGACGGCGCCGCCGCCCGGCTCGCGGACCTGCTCACCGCCACCGCCTGCGCCGAGCAGCTCGGCGTCACCGAAGGTGCGTTGGCGCGCACTGCGGCGTACGCGAAGACGAGGGAGCAGTTCGGGCGACCGATCGGCACCTTCCAGGCCGTGTCGCAGCGGCTTGCCGACGGCTACATCGACACCCTCGGGCAGCGACTCACGCTCTGGCAGGCCGCCTGGCGGCTGGCCGAGGGCCTGCCCGCCGAGAAGGAGCTGGCCAGCGCCGCCCTCTTCGCCGCCGACGCCGGGCACCGGGTCGCGCACACGGCCGTCCACGTCCACGGTGGCGTCGGGATCGACCTCGACGGCGAGACCCACCGCTACTTCACGGCCGCCAAGCGGTGGGAGTTCGCGCTCGGCGGAACGACGCGCAACGCGCTGACCATCGGGCGCGCGCTCGCGGCAGAGCCGGTCTGACCACGACCCGGCGTAGGCTCGAAGGGCCGCGGGTCACTCGCGCACGGCCGGTCAAGGTGGTGTCGTCTTCGGTTCACCATTCCAGGGCGTACGCGCCTGGACAGGGCCGACCGATGAATGACGACGATCCGGGCACCCTCGACTTCCATGATGCCCTCGGCGCGCTGCACTCGCTGGTCCTCGGCGTCGCCGACGTCGAGGCCTTCCTCACCGAGGTCGCCGACCTTGCCGCCGCGGCGGTCGAGACCGAGGTCGCCTGCGGGATCACCACCCGCTACGACCACAACCCAGTGACGGCGGCCGCCAGCGACCCGCGGGCCGCCATCGTCGACGAGCAGCAGTACGGCGCGGGGCAGGGTCCCTGCCTCGAGGCGCTGTCGACCGGGCTGGTCGTCGACGTCCCCGACCAGTCGGCCGACCATCGCTGGGGCCCCTACCGTGACGCAGCCGTCGGCCTCGGGGTGAAGTGCTCGCTGAGCCTGCCCCTCTTCGTGGACGACTCACCGGTCGGCGCCCTCAACCTCTACGGCTTCCGCTCCACGCATGCCTTCGGCCAGCCGGCACGGCACCGGGCCGAGGTGTTCGCCGCCCAGGCCTCCACCGCCCTGACACTCGCGCTCCGCTTCAACAACCACAGGGAGCGCTCCCGACAGCTGATGGACGCGCTCTACGCGCGATCGGTCATCGACCAGGCTCTCGGCATCCTGATGGTCCAGCAGAAGTGCGACGCCCAGCAGGCCTTCGACCTGCTGCGCCGACGATCGCAGAGCGCCAACCGCAAGCTGCACGACGTGGCAGCCGAGGTCGTGGAGCGCGCGAGCGGACACCCCCTCTCAAGCCCCGCGCCCTTCGAGGACGTGACAGACCCGGGCGCCGGCTGACCGCTCGGGAAATGCCCTTCCCACGGGCGATGTCGGCGGAGTACGTTGAAATCGGTTGGGAGATCAGCCGGCGGTGTGACGTCACCGCCACCGGCTGGATCGCGGTGTCGTCGTCGCCGCACCTGCACGCGCCGTCCCGGGGAGGGCGGCACCCACGGGGAAACAGGGGTGCCGCGGCCCGA
>JBDSPC010000131.1:0-6320 GCA_039914485.1 Nocardioides sp. | reverse complement strand
GCAGGTCGGAGCGCTCCAGGACCTCCTCGAGCGGCAGCAGCGAGTCGTCGACCGTGACGTAGGGGTCGGTGCAGAAGACCTCGCGCGAGCGGAACTCGAGGATCCGCTTGAGCTTGTAGGACAGGCTGGAGCGGATGTCGTCGCTCTCGCCCTTGAAGGCCATCCCGAGGATGCCGACGCGGAGGTCGGCGAGGTCGTGGGCCTTCTCCATCCGGGTCACGAGGTAGAGGGGCAGCCCCTCGTTGACCAGCATTGCGGAGTGCCCCAGGACGTAGGAGTTGTCGGTGAAGGCCGCCAGCTGCATGGTGTCCTTGAACAGGCACGGTCCGGCGGCGAAGCCGGCGCCCGGCATGTCGGCGGCACGCGGGTAGTCGTGCGCGAGCGCCTTGCGGATCTTGTCGTAGTCGAGGCCGTGGTCGTTGGCCATGACATAGAACTGGTTGGCCGCGGCGAACTTGATGTAGCGCCAGTTGTTGGTGAAGAGCTTGGCCAGCTCGGCCTCTTCGGGCTCGAGCTCCACGATGCTCTCGGTGAGTACGCCGAAGAGCTTGGCGGCACGGTCGCGGGCATCCTGCGTCCGGCCGGAGACGATCTGCGGCAGCGAGAAGAGCTCTTCCATCGCCCGCCCTTCGGCGATCCGCTCCGGGCAGAAGGCGACGTCGAGCTCGAGGCCGGCGTCGGCGAAGAGTCGCTCGATGTGGCGGGTGACGCCGGGATACACCGTGCTGCGCAGCACGACCAGCTGTCCGTCGCGGAAGGAGTCGACCGACTCGCGCAGCGCCTTGGTGACCGCATGCGGGTCGGGGTTGAGGTGCTCGTCGACCGGGGTGCCGATGACGACGACGACGGCGTCCGCGCGACAGATCACGCTGCTGTCGGTCGTCGCGGTCAGCTTGCCGTCCGCGAGCGCCTTGGTCAGCAGCTCCTGGGCGCCGTTCTCCATGAAGGGCAGCCCGCCCCCCAGGACGAGCTCGACGGCGCTGGCGTCGATGTCCTGGATCGCGACGTCGAGCCCGCGGGATGCCAGGGCGATGGCGAGCGGCAGGCCGACGTGACCACACCCACCCACCACGACCACGTCGTAGTCGAACGTCGTGCCAGACAAGGAGCCTCCAGGGTCAGAAATCAGGCCCCAACATATAGGCCGCGCGGCTTTTCGTGGTGGTCGCCGCCCTCACTCGAGCCCGAACACCGGAGCAGTCTGGACTACTTGGGCTTCAGGTCGAGCGAGATCGAGTTGATGCAGTAGCGATCACCGGTGGGCGTGCCGTAGCCGTCGGGGAAGACGTGCCCCAGGTGCGAGCCGCAGTTGGCGCAGCGGACCTCGACGCGGTCCATGCCGTGCGTGGTGTCCTTGATGTACTCGATCGTGTCGCTGATCGGCTGGTAGAAGCTCGGCCAGCCGCAGCCGGAGTGGAACTTCGTGTTGCTCGTGAAGAGCTCGTGGCCGCACGCCTTGCAGGAGTAGGTGCCCTCCGTCTCGGTGTCCGTGTAGGTGCCCTTGAACGCCTGCTCCGTGCCCGCCTGACGCAGCACGGCGTACTCCTCTGCGCTGAGCTCGGCTCGCCACTCTTCGTCCGTCTTCTCCACCTCGTAGGCCATACCGACCACGCTACCCGGCAGTGGCACGCTGTCGGTATGGACACCACCCAGATCCGCCTGGCCCAGCGACCCGTCGGCGAGCCCGACGCCAGCACCTTCACCACGGTCACCGAGGCCCTGCCCGAGCTCGCGGACGGACAGGTCTCGCTCGCGATCCGCTATCTCTCCCTCGATCCCTACATGCGCGGTCGGCTCAGCACCGCGAAGTCCTACGCCGATCCGCTCGAGATCGGTGACGTGATGATCGGCGGGACGGTCGGCGAGGTGGTCGAGTCCCGCTTCGACGGCCTGCTGCCCGGCGACTTCGTGCTCTCCTACTCGGGCTGGCAGACGGCCGCGATCGCGGACGGCAACCAGGTCCGCAAGCTCGATCCGTCGGTCGCGCCGGTCACGACCGCCCTGGGCGTGCTCGGCATGCCGGGCTTCACGGCCTACGCGGGTCTCCTCGAGATCGGCCGGCCGAAGGAGGGCGAGACCGTCGTCGTGGCCGCGGGCACCGGACCGGTCGGCAGTGCCGTCGGCCAGATCGCTCGCATCAAGGGCGCCCGCGCCGTCGGCATTGCCGGCGGTCCCGACAAGGTTCGCGCGCTGACCGAGGACTTCGGCTTCGACGCGGCCATCGACCACCGCGCCCCCGACTTCGTCGACCAGCTCAGGGCGGCGACGCCCGACGGGATCGACGTCTACTTCGAGAACGTCGGTGGCGCGGTCTTCGACGCCGTACGCCGCCGACTGAACACCTACGCGCGGATCCCGGTCTGCGGGCTGATCGCCAACTACAACCTGACCTCGGCGCCGGAAGGCCCGGACCAGATGGCCGGCCTCATGGGTCAGATCCTCACGAAGAGCCTGACGATCCGCGGGTTCATCCAGTCCGAGTTCACCCGCAGCCACGGGCGCGACTTCGTGCGCGACATGGGGGAGTGGGTCGGCAGCGGCCAGGTGCGCTACCTCGAGGACGTCGTCGACGGGCTGGAGAACGCGCCCTCCGCGTTCGCCGGGATGCTGCGCGGCGAGAACTTCGGCAAGCTCGTGGTGAAGGTCGGCTAGCACCGACACCCCCCTCACGGGTGTTGACGGATCGAGTGAACACGTGTTCACTCAACCGATGACCAGAGGTGAGGGGACGAACGGATGACAGTGATCGACCGGTTGTCGTGGGCGCGCAACGCCGGCGCCCGGCTGACGACCCCGCTACACCCCGACGACTACCTCTCGCTCGTCAACCCGCTGTGGACGGCGCGCGAGCTGCGCGGACGCATCGAGAAGGTCGTGCCCGAGACGGAGGACGCGGCCACGGTCGTCATCCGCCCGGGCTGGGGATGGCGCTACGACCACAAGCCCGGGCAGTACGTCGGGATCGGCATCCAGGTCGAGGGCAAGTTCCACTGGCGGTCCTACTCCGTGAGCTCGCCGCCGCGCCGAGACGGTCACACCCTCGCGATCACGGTGCGGGCGATGCCCGAGGGCTTCCTGTCCCAGCACCTCGTCGACGGGCTCCAACCCGGCACGATCGTGCGGCTCGCCCTGCCGGCGGGGGAGTTCGTGCTGCCCGAACCGCCGCCCGCGCGGATGCTGATGCTCGTCGGCGGCTCCGGGATCACGCCGGTGATGTCGATGCTGCGCACGCTCGACCGACGCGGCACCATGCCGGACGTCGTCGTGCACTACTCGTCCACGAGCGCGGAGCGGATGATCTTCCGCGACGAGGTCTGCGACCTCGCCGAGCGCCACGACACCCTCGCGCTGCACCGGCTGCACACCGACACCGACGGCATCCTCGATCTGGCCGACCTCGACCGGATCGTGCCCGACTGGCGCGAGCGCGACACCTGGGCCTGCGGGCCCGCGCCCATGCTCGACGCCGTCGTGGAGCACTGGGAGGCGGCCGGGCTCGAGGAGTCGCTGCATCTCGAGCGGTTCTCCCTCAAGCTCGAGGGCGACGGCGGCGAGGGCGGCACCCTGCGGTTCCAGAACTCCGGCAAGGAGATCGAGGTCGACGGGGCGACGACGGTCCTCGAGGCCGGCGAGCAGGCAGGCGTCGGGATGCCGTACGGCTGCCGGATGGGGATCTGCCACACCTGCACGGTGACGTTGGTCAGCGGGACGGTCCGCGACCTGCGCAACGGCGAGGAGCACGACGACAGCTTTGACCGGGTGCAGACCTGCGTGACCGTCCCGGTCGGCGACTGCACGCTCGCGATCTAGGAAGGACAGCCATGGCCATCAGTGACGTCAAGGAGTACACCCACCTCACCGAGGACGAGGTCGACCAGATCGGCCGCGAGCTCGACGCGCTGCGCGCGGAGATCGAGGAGTCCCGGGGAGATGCGGACGCGGCCTACATCAACCGCATCATCACCATCCAGCGTCGCCTCGCCGTCGCGGGACGCATCACCCTCTTCGCGTCCCGCTGGAAGCCGGCGTGGATCGCAGGCACGGCCATGCTCGGGGTCGCCAAGATCCTGGAGAACATGGAGATCGGGCACAACGTCATGCACGGCCAGTGGGACTGGATGAACGACCCCGAGATCCACTCCTCGACCTGGGAGTGGGACACCGCCCAGCCTGCCGAACAGTGGAAGCACAGCCACAATTACATCCACCACCAGTTCACGAATGTGCTCGGCCACGACAACGACATCGGCTACGGCATCCTGCGGATGGCCCGTGAGCAGAAGTGGCACCCGGCCAACCTGGGCCAACCGGTCTACAACGGGCTGCTGGCGACGCTGTTCCAGTGGGGCGTCGCGCTGCACGACCTCGACCTCGACGCGATCCGCAAGCGCGAGAAGGACCCGAAGGTGCTGGCCAAGCAGCTCGGTCAGATCAAGCGGAAGATCAGCCGCCAGATCGGCAAGGACTACATCTTCTTCCCGCTGCTCACCGCGGCCACCGGCCCGGCCAACGTGGTGCCGACCATGACCGCCAACATGACCGCCAACCTCGCCCGCAACGTGTGGGCCTACGCGATCATCTTCTGCGGGCACTTCCCCGACGGGGCGCTGCACTTCACGGAGGAGGAGCTCGAGGACGAGACACGCGCCGAGTGGTATCTCCGCCAGATGCTCGGCTCGGCCAACTTCGAGGGCGGCAAGGTGCTGCACGTCATGAGCGGCCAGCTCGGCTACCAGATCGAGCACCACCTCTTCCCCGACCTGCCGTCCAACCGCTACGCGCAGATGTCGCAGCGCGTGCGCGCGCTGACCGCGAAGTACGACATCCCCTACACGACCGGACCGCTGCACAGGCAGTACGGCCAGGTGCTGCGCACGATCATGAAGCTGTCGCTGCCCAACCGGTTCACGTCCACCGACCAGCACGTCCAGCCGGGACAGGACCAGCAGGTCGCGCGCGGTCGGCGGTCGGCGGCCGAGCGTCCCACCCGGAGCACCCAGACCGGGGGCTGGTCGGCGCGGAGCCAGTCGTGATGCGCGAGGACCTGCGCGACGGCTCGACCCGGTGGCGCGAGCCGACCCGCCCGTGGGTGACCCAGTGCGCCCTGTCGCGGATCTGCGGCGTGTGCGAGGGCGGGCTGGGGCGACCGATCGCCTTCGTCGGCACGACCGACGAGGTGGCTCGTAACCAGTTCCACCAGCCGCCGATGCACCTCGAGTGCGCTGCTCGGGTCCGCACCGGCGACGAGGTGGTCGTCTCGACCGCCGGTTTCGCGTTCGTCCGGCCCGGTCGCGACGACCCGGACCGGTCGCCGCGCTTCGAGCCGCACGCGCTGCTCTGAGCGGCATCATCGCCGTACCCCGTCCGTCCGACTAGCCTGACGGACATGGCAGCAGCGAAGCCGGTGATGGTCCAGGCCGGCGACCGTGAGGTCCGTGTCTCGTCCCCTGACCGGGTGATCTACGAGGCGACCGACATGACGCCCGAGGTCACCAAGGTGATGGTGGCGGAGTACTTCACGTCGGTGCAGGAAGGACTGATGCGCGCGCTGCGCGACCGGCCGACCGCGCTGGAGCGGTGGACGTCGGGAGTCCGACCCGGGATGAAGCTGGCCACCGGGCCGTTCGACAAGAACGCCGATGCGTTCTACCAGAAGCGTGTCCCGAAGGGGGCTCCCGACTATCTCGAGTCCGTGGAGATCACCTTTCCCTCGGGTCGTACGGCGGAGGAGATCTGCCCCACGGAGATCGCAGTGCCCGTCTGGTGCGCCCACATGGGCACCCTCACCTTCCACCCCTGGCCCGTGCGGCGCGACGACGTCGACCACCCCGACGAGCTGCGCATCGACCTCGACCCACAGCCGGGGACGACGTTCGGCGACGCCGTGCGCGTGGCGGGCGTCGCGCGCGAGCTGCTGGCCGACCTCGGCATGACCGGCTATGCGAAGACGTCCGGCAACCGCGGCATCCATGTCTACGTGCGGATCGAGCCCCGGTGGGAGTTCGGCGACGTACGCCACGCAGCGATCGCCTTCGGCCGTGAGCTCGAGAAGCGCGACGACGGCGTGACGACGGCCTGGTGGAAGGAGGAGCGCGGCGAGCGGATCTTCGTCGACTTCAACCAGAACACGCGGGACCGGACGATCGCGTCGGCCTACTCGCTTCGCCCGATCGCGGGCGCGCCGGTCTCGACCCCCGTGTCGTGGGACGAGCTGGCCACGCTCACCTCGCCGACCGGGCTCAACCTCTTCACGGTGCCCTCGCGACTCGCCTCCGACGGCGATCCGTGGGAGACGATCGACGACGAGCGCTTCTCGCTGC
>JBDSPC010000051.1:0-24043 GCA_039914485.1 Nocardioides sp. | reverse complement strand
CGGCGACCCGGTCCGGGCCGTACTTCTTGATCGTGTGGACGTGGGCGGCAGCGACGATCTCGCTGGCCTCCTCCCACGTGGCGCGGACCAGGCCACCCTTGCCGCGGGCGGACTTGTAGGCCTTCGCGCGCTGCGGGTTCTCGACGATGTGCTCCCAGGCGCGGACGGGGTCGCCGTCGTGCTGGGCCTTGGCCTCGCGGAACATCTGGAGCAGGACACCGCGGACGTACGGATAGCGCACCCGCGTCGGCGAGTAGGTGTACCAGGAGAACGCCGCACCGCGCGGGCAGCCGCGGGGCTCGTACTCGGGGGAGTCCGGGCCGACCGACGGATAGTCGGTCTGCTGGGTCTCCCAGGTGATGATCCCGTCCTTGACGTAGACCTTCCACGAGCACGATCCGGTGCAGTTCACGCCATGGGTGGAGCGGACGACCTTGTCGTGGCTCCACCGGTCCCGGTAGAAGTCGTCGGCCTCGCGGCCCCCGACCTGGGACAGGGTCCGCAGGTCCTCCGAGATCGTGCCCTTGGTGAAGAACCGCCGACTGCGCACGAGTGCGTCCGTCAGGGGGCCGTCCATGCCGATGTCCGACTTTTTGGAGCTGCTCAATGCGTGTCCTGTCCTTGTGCGGTGCGTCGGACGATGGTCAGGGTGAGCGCGAGCGTGAGGGCTGCGGTGATCGACAGCATCCACAGACCGATCGCGTAGGACTCGGTGCGGCCGTAGACGAAGCCCATGATCAGCGGGGGCAGGAAGCCGCCCAGGCCGCCTGCGGCTCCGACCAGTCCGGTCACGCCACCGACCCTGCTCGGGTCGGTGACCTTGGCGATGAGGGCAAACGTGGCTCCGCTGCCGGCGCCGAGGGCCGCGGCCATGGCCAGGAACGCGACTGTGCCGACACCGTCGAGCGGAGGGGTGCTTGCCGAGACGGCGGCGCCGACGACCACCACGGCGTAGGACGTGGCCAGGACGGGGATCGCACCGAACCGGTCGGAGAGCCAGCCGCCGATCGGTCGCATGATCACCGCGACCACCACGAAGCCGGCCATCCGGTTGGCCGCGTCGGCCGCGGTCAGGCCGTGGGCGGTCTTGAGGTACGCCGGCAGGTAGACCGAGAACGCGACGTAGCCACCGAACGCGACGGCGTACAGGATGCAGGCCTGCCAGGTGATCGGGAGCCTGGCGTTCGCGTTCAGCCTGCTCGCGAGGCTGGTCGTGGGCACCACTCGACCGGGTGCGTCGCGCAGGAGGAGCCAGGCGGTGACGGCGTACGCCGCGAGCACGACCGCGGTGATCAGGAACGGCGCCTTCTCACCCTGGTTCGTGAACAGCTTGACCGTGGTGAGGGCGCTGATCGCCGTACCGCCCATGCCGGCACCGAAGACACCGATGGCCAGGCCCCGGCGTTCCGGTGGGAACCAGGCGTTGACGAACGGCACCCCGACGGCGAACACGGTGCCGCCGATGCCGAGGAAGAACCCGCCGACGAGCAGCAGGGCGTAGGAGTCGAGGGCGACAAACGCGATGAACAGGACCGGCAGGATCGTCACGGCGGAGATGACCGGGAACATGATCCGGCCGCCGAAGCGGTCGGTCAGCGCACCGACGACGATCCGACCGAGGGAGCCGACGAGCACCGGCACGGCCACCAGGAGCGCGACGTCGGACTCGCTCAGCCGGCCAAGCGCACCCGAGTCGCGAAACATCGGGCCGAGGGGGCTGATCAGCGCCCACGCCCAGAAGTTGACCGCGAACCCCAGCGTGGCCAGGGCCAGCATCAGCCCCGGGGATCCGGCTCGTTCTTCCGCAGTTGCCCCCGCATGATCATCTGTCGGGCCGGTCACATGGACCATGAACTGCTCCCTCATTGCGTGTCCTCGACCGAGGGACGCCCAGCCACCATGTCAGAGATGCGGGACTGCTCGCGCACGACGGCCACGGTGCACGTCGCGTGCTGGAGGACTCCCTGACTCACCGAGCCGAGCAGGAGGCTCCGGAATCCGCCCCGTCCGCGGCTGCCCACGACGAGCAGCTCGGCGTCCTTCGCCGCCTCGGTGAGGGTGAGCTCGGCGGGACCCATGGGCAGGCTCGTCCGAACCTCGACGTCGGGGTACTTCTCCGACCAGCCGACCAGCGTCTCGGAGAGCGTGAGTCGCTCCTGGTCGGCCTGTTGCCTCTGGAACTCCTGCGTCAGGCCGTAGGTCGCGGTGGTCCACCAGGCATGGACCACCTCAAGCGGCACTCCTCGCCACGAGGCCTGCTCGAAGGCGTAGCCCAGTGCGAGCACGGAGCCTCCCGACCCGTCGACGCCGACCACCACGCCGCGCGCGTTCGAGGAGCCGTCACCGGTCGATGCCTGTACGGCGACGACCGGACATCGCGCGTGTGTGACGACCTGCAACGCGACCGAGCCGAGCAGCGCACCCACCATGGGGCCATGACCGCTCCGACCCAGGACGACGGCGTCGGCCTGGGCTGAGAGGTCGACAAGCCCGCCGGCGGCGTGGTCGACGGCACTCTCGAACGTGATCGCCAGGTCCGCCGAGCGCTGCCGGGCATGAGCGGCTGCTGCGGCCAGCCGGTTGTCCGCGGCGGCGAGCGCCGCGCGCATGACGTCGGCCGCCAGGTGAGGGTCGTTGTCGAGCGCGTCCCCGCCGGGGACCTGCCGGATGCCGGCGCAGAAGAGGTGGAGGCGAAGACCTCGGCGTACGGCCTCGTCGACACCCCACTCCAGGGCCGCGTCACTGTTCGCGGAGCCGTCGATGCCGACGACGATGGCCCTGTTCTGGATGTTGTCCACACCGTCGATCCTGTGTCGCCGGCCGTGGTGTCGGCAGAGGCGGAGGTCGCACGGACCGGGGACCGAAGGTCCCTACATCGGCCGGCTCACGCGAGGTGTCCTGCGAACACCCAGTCGGGCGACGACGAGGACGCGGCCGGGGTGAGGAGCAGCACGGGGCACCCGGCATTGCGCACCACCCTGCGGGCGACCGGACCCAGCCGGGAACCACGTGCGATGAGCGGGTGGTGCCGTCCGATCACGAGCAGCTCGGACGTCGCCATGGCTTCGACCAGCGTCGCGACCGGAGTGGTGCCCACGGTGACCTCGATGGTCACCGCGACGTCCTCCAGACCAGCACTCGCCTCGACGAGGGCGCTGCGGATGTCACGCTCGGAGTCGCACTCGTCCGACGGCAGGTCCACGTGCACGATCCGCAGCCGGGCACCCAGCGAGCGCGCCGCTGACAACGCCTCGCGCATCAGGGGGACGCACGTGAGGACGTCGTCCACGCCCACGGTGACGGTGCCCCGCCCGCGGCCGTTCCAGTCGCGCGGCACGCACACCACGGGGACCTCTGCATGGGCCGCCACCTGGATGGACGTCGCTCGGGGGTGGTCGCGATGGGCGTCGATGCCGTGCCGTTGGAGGACGACGAGGCGCGCTCGTCGGCTCAGCTCGACGAGCCCGTCGATGAGGTCGCCGTGGAGGATCTCGCTGGATACCGGCACCTGCTGCCCGACGAGTTCGCGCGCGCGTTCGACGGCCAGGAAGCAGATCCGCGCGGCTTGGGCCGCGGATCCCCCATCGAGCCCGAGGACGTGGACCACGTGCAGCGGGCCACCGCCTCGGAAGGCCTCCGCGGCGCCGTACCGGATCCCTGCGTCGTAGCCGTCCGCGGACACGGCGACCACGACAGGCCGAAGGGAACTGCTCACCGTCGAACTCATGACTCGAGCACCGAACGGACCGATGCATACTCCTCAGCGGAGATCTCGCCCAGGGCCAGCCGGCGGTCGAGCAGGCGACGCGCTTCGGGCTCCGCAGGAACGGCGGGCACCGCCGCGCTTCCGCGGCCTGGGCTGAGGTGGAGGTAGAGATTTGCAAAGACGGCGATGAGTGCCACGACCAACAGGACGAGGACCAGGACCCCGAAACCCAGCATCGCTCCACTGCCGTCCATCATGTCGTACCTGTTCCCGTGGTCGTCCCACATGGCATGTCCCTTCGTCGACTCCAGCCTCGTCGTCGCGAGGTCGGGGCGACAGGGACAGAGGTCGCGTGCCGGTGGGACCTCCGGCCCTCCGCGGTGCGCGGGCGACAACAGGGGTGGCGACCCGAGGACTGTTGGCTATCGTCTGGGGCGTGAGCATCCTCGATGACGCCCGCCCGGGCATGAACCCTGACATTCGTCCCCAGGACGACCTCTTCGGCCACGTCAACGGACGCTGGCTCGACGCGACCGAGATCCCCAGCGACCGGTCGAGCTGGGGCCCCTTCGTGGAGCTGGCCGACGTCGCCGAGGGGCAGGTCCGCGACATCATCACCTCGATCGCCGAGACGCCCGCCGGCGACCTCGATGACGAGGGCAGCAAGATCGGCGACCTCTTCGCGTCCTTCATGGACGTGGCGACGATCGACAAGCTCGGCACTCGCCCGATCCAGCCTCTGCTCGCCGGCGTCGCCGGCCTGCGCGACGTCCGCGACCTCGCCGCCTTCCTCGGCGAGTTCGAGCGGATCGGTGGCGCGGGTCTGTTCGGGTCCTACGTCGACACCGACGACCGCAACTCCGATCGCTACCTCTTCCACATCACCCAGGGCGGCCTCGGCCTGCCCGACGAGAGCTACTACCGCGACGACAAGTTCGCCGAGGTGCGCGAGAAGTACGTCGCCTACCTCACCCGCCTCCTCGAGCTCGGCGACGTCCCGGACGCGGCCGCGAAGGCGCAGACCGTGCTCGACATCGACACCTTGCTGGCGGCCGGTCACTGGGAGCGTGCGGAGACCCGCGACGTCCAGAAGACCTACAACCTGACCACGCTCGAGGAGCTCAAGGCGCTGGCGCCCTCGTTCGACTGGGACGTCTACATCACCAACCTCGGCGGCAACGACCAGACGATCGCGGAGTCCTGCGTCCGCCAGCCGTCCTACCTCGCCCACCTGTCCACCGTCCTGGACGAGGTGCCCATCGAGGACTGGAAGGCGTGGCTGCTCTCGCACGTGCTGCGCAGCGCTGCGGCGTACCTCCCGAACGACTTCGTGGAGACCAACTTCGACTTCTACGGCCGCACCCTCAACGGCACCCCCGAGCTGCGCGAGCGCTGGAAGCGCGGCGTCGCGCTGGTCGAGGGCGCGCTCGGCGAGGCCGTCGGGCGTGAATACGTCTCGCGGCACTTCCCGCCGGAGTCCAAGGCGATGATGGACGAGCTCGTCGACAACCTGCTCCAGGCCTACCGCATCTCCATCGAGGCGCTCGACTGGATGGGCGAGGAGACCAAGCAGAAGGCCTACGACAAGCTCGACACCTTCCGTCCGAAGATCGGCTACCCGGAGAAGTTCCGCGACTACTCCAACCTCGTCGTCACGCCCGGCGACCTGATGGGCAACATCGCCGCCGCGTCGTCCTTCGAGACAGACCGCGAGCTGAACAAGATCGGCTCGCCCGTCGACCGCGACGAGTGGTTCATGCTCCCGCAGACCGTCAACGCCTACTACAACCCCGGTACCAACGAGATCTGCTTCCCCGCGGGCATCCTGCAGAAGCCGTTCTTCAGTCCCGACGCCACCGCGGCCGAGAACTACGGCGGCATCGGCTCGGTGATCGGTCACGAGATCGGCCACGGTTTCGACGACCAGGGCGCGCAGTACGACGGTGCCGGCAACCTCAACGACTGGTGGACCGCCGACGACAAGGCCGCCTTCGAGGTCAAGACCAAGGCCCTGATCGAGCAGTACGACGGCTTCGAGCCGCGCAACCTGCCCGGCGAGAAGGTCAACGGTGAGCTCACCGTCGGCGAGAACATCGGCGACCTCGGCGGCCTGACCATCGGCCACAAGGCGTTCGTGATCGCCGAGGGTGGGTCCGCGTCCCACGAGGATCGCCAGGCGCTGTTCATGAACTGGGCCTACTGCTGGCGCACCAAGCGCCGCAAGGAGCAGGACCTCCAGTTCCTGACCATCGACCCGCACTCGCCGCCGGAGTTCCGCGCCAACATCGTGCGCAACCTCGACGAGTTCCACGAGGCGTTCTCGACCTCCGCCGACGACGCCCTGTGGATCGAGCCGGCGGAGCGCGTGCGCATCTGGTGATCCCCGCCTGACGACACGATCCGCCCCGGCCGTTCCCGGTCGGGGCGGATCGTCGTTCGATCAGGGGCCGACGTCAGTTGATGATGACGTTGAATCCCAGGTCCGCGGCCGCGCCGGCCGAGTTGTAGGTGAAGAGGTCGAAGCCGCTGGTCTCACATCCGGTGAACTGCTGGGCGAAGCCCGGCGAGCCGCCGTTGAGGGTCATGTTCGCGACGTAGGCGCTGTCCGCGGACGACACATAGGGCCCCCACACGGGGGCGAAGAGCGTCCCGGTGTTCCGCTCGACGTGCATGCAGTAGCGACCCGTCGCGAGCTTGACGACCCGGATCCGCCGGAACCCCGGCAGGCAGAACCCTGAACAGGCGAGGTTGACGCCATCGACCTTGGACATGAGCTTGGTGCCGTCGGCGGCGATGCGCGCCACTGCGATCGCAGCGCCGGGCTCACCCTGCGCTCCAGCGGGCCCGGCTGACCCGGGAGCTCCCGCAGGTCCAGTCGCCCCCGCAGGTCCGGTCGCCCCGGCAGGCCCGGCGGGCCCGGCCGGTCCCGCAGGACCAGGCGTGCCGGTGGTGCCTCCGGTGCCCGTGAGCGCGGTCACCGTCTTGGCGTTGAGGTCCTTGACCGTGAGCGACTTGTCCTTGATGTCGGCCGTCGTGACGCTGTTGTTCTTGATCTGCTTGCCGGTGATCACCAGGGCTGCGGTGGCGCCGCTGGTGGCGGAGAAGACGATGAGGGCCCCGGCGATGGCGATCGTCGGGATGCTGCGGCGGAGATTGAGCCGAGACATGGATGTCTCCCAGAGGTGTAGGTGGAATGGGCCTCAAGGTCTAGTCCCGCTCGCGGCCAGCGTCGATAGTGCTGCCACGACGGTCTAGACATGTGGTGACTGCTTGGATGGCCGGGTGCTCAAGCCCGGTCACGACCAGTCCGCCCATGCCGTCCGCATGGAGTGGGGGCCGACGGGCGCGACGGCGGTCGCGGCCGACATCGCCGTCGTGATCGACGTCCTTTCCTTCACAACGACGGTGGGGATCGCGGTGGAGCGCGGCCTCAGCCTGCTGCCGTTCGTCTGGAAGGACGAACGAGCCGCGGCGTACGCCGACGCACGGGCCGCCGTCCTGGCCGTCGGCCGGCTCGAAGGGCGCAGCCTGGGCGCGGACCGTCCCCCCGCCCTCAGCCTGTCGCCGGCCGAGATGTCCGAGGCCGACGTGTCCGGGGTCGAGAGGGTCGTCCTGCCCTCGCCCAACGGCTCGACGATCTCCTTCGCCCTGGCCTCGACCGGCGCCCGGGTGGTCGCGGCCAGCCTGCGCAACGCGTCGGCGGTGGCGGAACACGTGGCCGGGCTGATGCGCGACGGCGCCACCTGCGCGGTCATTCCCGCCGGGGAGCGGTGGCCCGACGAGACGCTGCGTCCCTGCGTCGAGGACCTGTGGGGAGCCGGCGCGGTGATCGCCGGACTCGTCGACCGCGGGGTCACCGGCCTGGGGCCCGAGGCGCGCGTGGCTGAAAGAGCGTTCCGCGCCGTACGACCCGATCTGGCTTCCGAGCTGGCGGCCTGTGCCGGGGGCATCGAGCTCGCGGCCGCGGGCTACGCCGACGATGT
Organism: Nocardioides sp.; assembly: GCA_039914485.1. Taxonomy (GTDB): domain Bacteria; phylum Actinomycetota; class Actinomycetes; order Propionibacteriales; family Nocardioidaceae; genus Nocardioides. Next base: position 16,354 of record JBDSPC010000051.1, on the reverse strand, counting down.
CGACGTGGCCGGTCGCCTCGACGTGAGCGAGGTCGTGCCGGTCCTGCACCGCGACGCCTTTGTCGCACAAGGAGCCTAGGATCAGGCCATGACGCGCACCGAGCTCGCGATCGACGGCGGAATCCTGGTGGGCCACGACGGCTCGTCGGCCTCGACCCAGGCGGTCGCCTGGGCGGCCAAGCACGCGGCTCGGCTCGGTGTCCCGATCCACGTCCTGCGGGCCTGGAGCCTGACGAACGCACCGCGCCCCGCGTCGATGAAGCCCGGCTACGTGCCGCCGCCGGAGGACTTCGAGGCCGCCGTCCTGGAGCAGCTGACCCGGGACATTGCCGACATGAACCTGCACACCGCATGCGACGTGCGGCTGCACGCCGTCCATGGCCAGTCCTCGGCCGCCCTGCTCGAGGCCGCCGAGCATGCCGAGATCGTCGTCGTCGGACGCCGCGGCGCCGGTGGGTTTCGCGGTCTGCTGTCCGGGTCCACCGCGGACCAGGTGGTCCGCTACGCGCCCTGCCCGGTCGTGGTCGTGCCGGTGAAGAAGGACTGACGGGCGGGTCGCACGCAGCGCAGCCTGTGGAGGAGTGTCCGGTCCCGTCGGTGGCGCCTGTTAGACATGGGCCTATGACGACTCCGGTGACGACCAGCGACATCCGGACAGCCGCCCGCGAGGAGGCGGAGGCCCACCTGCGCGCGCTGGTCGGCCGGGACGACGCCGTGCTGCGCGACGACCAGTGGTCCGCCATCGAGGCGCTCGCCGTCGACGCTCGCCGGGCACTCGTCGTCCAGCGCACCGGCTGGGGCAAGTCCGCGGTCTACTTCGTGGCCACGCTCCTGCTCCGCAAGCACGGCGCCGGCCCGACCGTGATCGTCTCCCCGCTGCTCGCGCTGATGCGCAACCAGATCGCCGCCGCCGAGCGCGCCGGGATCAGGGCCGTCACCATCAACTCCACCAACATCGAGCAGTGGCAGCCGATCAACGACGCGATCAACGCCGGCGAGGTCGACGTGCTCCTCGTGTCTCCCGAGCGCCTCAACAACCCCGGCTTCCGCGACGAGGTGATGCCGCGGCTGGCGGCGACCTGCGGCCTGCTCGTCGTCGACGAGGCGCACTGCATCTCCGACTGGGGCCACGACTTCCGGCCCGACTACCGCCGCATCCGCACCCTGCTCGACACGCTGCCCGACGGCATCCCGGTGCTCGCGACGACAGCGACCGCCAACGAGCGTGTCACCAACGACGTCGCCGAGCAGCTCGGCCGCGACGTCCTGGTCCTGCGCGGTTCGCTCGACCGCGAGTCGTTGCGCCTGGGCGTGGTGCGGCTGAAGACCGCCGAGATGCGGCTGGCCTGGCTCGCCGACCACCTCGCGGAGCAGTCCGGCTCGGGGATCATCTACTGCCTGACCGTCGCCGCCACCCAGGAGGTCGCGGCCTATCTGCGCGACCGCGGCCACGAGGTCGCGGCCTATTCCGGGCAGACCGACACCACCGAGCGGCAGGCGCTCGAGAGCGCGCTGGTCGAGGGTCGGGTCAAGGCCCTCGTCGCGACCTCTGCTCTCGGTATGGGGTTCGACGCCGCCCTCGGCTTCGTGATCAACCTCGGCGCCCCGCAGTCGCCGGTGGCCTACTACCAACAGGTCGGACGTGCCGGTCGCGGCACCGACGACGCCACCGTCGTGCTGCTGCCCCAGATCGAGGACCGCGACATCTGGGCCTACTTCGCCTCGCTGGCCTTCCCTCCCGAGCAGCTCGTGCGACAGACCCTCGCCGTGCTGGCCGATGCGCCGGGCTCGATGAGCACGGTCGCGCTGGAGACCTACGTCGAGCTGAGCCGCAACAGGCTCGAGACACTGCTCAAGGTGCTCGATGTGGACGGCGCCGTACGCCGCGTCCAGGGCGGGTGGATCGCCACCGGTGAGCCGTGGTCCTACGACGCGGAGCGCTATGCCCGGGTGGCCGAGGCGCGGCAGCGCGAGCAGGACGCGATGCTGACCTACCTCGACACGACCGAGTGCCGGATGCGGTTCCTCCGCTCGCAGCTCGACGACCCCGAGGCCGCCGACTGCGGCCGCTGCGACAACTGCGGAGGCCTCACGCTGTCTGCGTCCGTGTCCGACGCGGCCGTCGCCGAGGCCGGCGAGGCCCTGTCACGACCCGGTGTCGCGATCGAGCCACGCAAGCTCTGGCCGACCGCGCTCGCCAACCTCGGTCTCGACCTCAAGGGCAAGATCGCCGATGGGCCGGCCGAGGGGCGTGCCATCGCGCGCCTCACCGACCTCGGCCACGGGCAGGCGCTGCGGGCGCTCTTCCGGGCGGGCGTGGAGGACGGGCCGGTCCCGGACCCGCTGAAGGCCGCCCTGCTCACGGTCATGAAGGACTGGTCCGGCGACTGGGCCGAGCGGCCCGTCGCCATCGTGGGCATCGAGTCGGCGAGCCGGCCCCAGCTGGTCGGCGACCTCGCCACCGGCCTGTCGCGGGTGATGCAGATCCCGATCGTCGGCAGGTTCGCCATCGTCGACGGGTCCGTCGCTCCCGGCCAGGGCGCCGCCAACTCGGCCCAGCGTGTCGCCGCGATCAAGCGGCGCTACGCGTTGGCGGCCGACGTCCCCCAAGGTCCGGTGCTGCTCGTCGACGACCTCGTCGTCAGCGGCTGGACGCTGACGGTGGCCGGCGCCGCCCTCCGTGAGGCCGGCGCGACCGCCGTACTTCCCCTCGTCCTCGGCACCCAGACCTAGACGTGGCCGGGTTTCGCGACGGCGCCGGCGCGCCTCCTCAACCGCCGGTGTTGGTGCCTGACCGGGCCAGGTGCGGGTAGTAGTCCCGCGGCTGGCCGTCGCGATCGATGATGGTCGCGAGCCGGAGTCCGGCCGCCTCGACGGTGCGGGAGCTGAGCCATGCCAGCGCCGTGGCCGGCACGGCGACGATCACGGCCGTCACCAGGAAGACCGACCCGGTCTGTGCCTCGGGGAGGAGGCCCCAGCCCGAGGCCAGGCGCAGCACGGGCTCGTGGATCGGCTGGAAGGTGCGCGTCTGCGTGAGCCGCGTCCAAGCCGACCACCGTGCCGAGAGCTGGCCCGAGGCTCAAGCTGAGGGCCCGATTTCAGCGGTGAGCCTGCTCACTCACGCTCAGGACTCGGGCCCACCGACATCAGGAAGGGGCCGCGGTGGAGCCGGCTTGGCCCGGTCTCAGGTGCCGCAGAAGGTCTGGTAGGACCCGTCGTCGTCGGGGCTTGGCAGCGCGTGGCGTTCGAGGCCGGGTCTTTCGTCGTACGGCGACGAGATCGCCTCGAGCAGGACCGCCAGCGGGCCGAGGTCGCCCTCCGTCGCGGCGGCCAGCGCCTCCTCGACCAGGTGGTTGCGCGGGATGTGGACGGGGTTGGTGCGATCCATCAGGTCTGGATCCGGAGCCGTCGCCCGCCACGTCGCCAGCCACCGGTCGGCCCCGGCGAGGTCGAGGAACAACCCTCGGAACGGCTCTGCGTCACCACGAGCCGCTGTCCCCAGGGCGCGGAAGGCCGTGGTGTGGTCGACGCGATCGAGTCGCATCAGCTCGAGCAGGTCGCCGACCATGCCGTCCACGGTCGCGTCGTCCAGGCCGGCAGGCAGCCCGAGCTTGGTCCGCCTCCCCGCGGTCCTCGCCACGGTGTGCTGCGGACGGAACGCGCGCACGGACGCGGTGGCCAGCTCGATCGCGGTGTTCGGGTCGTCATCGACGAGTGGGAGCAGGGTCTCGGCGAACCGGGCGAGGTTCCACTCGGCGGCCACCGGCTGATTGGCGAAGGCGTAGCGGCCCGCGTGGTCGATCGAGCTGAAGACCGTGGCGGGGTCGTAGGCGTCGAGGAAGGCGCACGGGCCGTAGTCGATGGTCTCGCCGGAGATCGTCATGTTGTCGGTGTTCATCACGCCGTGGATGAAGCCGACGAGCATCCACTGCGCGACGAGTGACGCCTGCGCAGCGACCACGGCGTCGAGCAGGGCCAGGGCCGGCCGGTCGGCGTCGGCCGCCGCTGGGTGGTGGCGGTCGATGGCGTGGTCCACCAGCCGCCGCAGCAGGTCGAGGTCGCCGGTCGCCGCGGCGTACTGGAAGCTGCCCACCCGCAGGTGGCTGCTCGCCACCCGGGCCAGCACCGCTCCGGGCAGCAGGTCGTCGCGCTGCACCGGACGGCCGGTCGCGACCACGGCGAGCGCACGAGTCGTCGGGATCCCGAGGGCGTGCATGGCCTCGCTGATGACGTATTCGCGCAGCATCGGCCCCAGGGCGGCCAGGCCGTCACCGCCGCGGGAGAACGGGGTCGGGCCGGAGCCCTTCAGGTGCAGGTCGCGCGGGCGTCCGTCGGCGCCGACCAGCTCACCGAGCAGCAGCGCGCGGCCGTCGCCGAGTCGGGGGGAGTAGCCGCCGAACTGGTGGCCGGCATAGGCCTGCGCCACGGGGGTGGCGTCGACGGGGAGCACGGTTCCCGTCAGCAGCCCGACACCCTCGGGGCCACGCAACCACGCCGGGTCCAGGTCGAGCTCGAGCGCGAGCGGCTCGTTGAGCACGACGAGCTCGGGGTCGGGCGGTGTCTCCGCTCGCCAGGCGATCGCAAGCTCGCCCAGCTCGCGGGCGAAGCGACCCTGGAGGGCGGGGTTGACGGAGGTGACGGCCACGTTCCGAGCGTACGGCGCAGTCCGAGCCGTTCCACCCGCGACAGCCCTCGCCGGGAACGCCGAGCGGGCGCAAAGGTGCGCCGAAATGCCACCGACCGGGCACAAAGTTCCCTGGCGGAGGGAAGTTCGTGCCCGGTCGGCGGGTCTGACGGGTACTTCGTGACGGGTCAGTGACCCATCATCGCGGCCGGGTCGACCGGCGCGACCTTCTTGCGCGGCAGGAAGGCGGCCGGGATCAGGCAGCAGGCGACCAGGACCGTGGCGACGATGAAGACCGTCGCGAACGAGTCGGCCATGTCGCCGGGCACCCGGGCCAGGACGTCGTTGAGCCCGGAGGTGGAGAGCCCGAACTTCTCGAGCACCGCGGAGACGGCCGTCTGGTCCTCACCGGCAGCCTTGACGGCACCGGCGACGGCGACGGAGTCCTTGCCCTTGAGCTCGTTGGTGAGGATCACCGAGAAGAGCGCGGTACCCATGGACGCGGCGACCTGCTGCGTGATGTTCAGCAGCGTCGATCCACGAGCCACGTTGTGGGCCGTGAGCGTCGCGAGTGCTGCCGTCATGATCGGCATCATCGTGCCGCCCATGCCGAGGCCCATGATGAAGAGCGCACCGAGCATGTAGGCGTAGGACGTGTCCGCGCCGATCTGGGTGAACATCGCCATCCCGACGGTGATGACGGTGATGCCGACGAGCACGATCTTGCCGGGGCCGATCTTGTCGGCCAGGATCCCGGCGATCGGCATGGTGATCATCGCGCCGATGCCCTGCGGGGCCAGCAGCAGGCCGGCGCCGAGGGCGTCCTCGCCACGGACCTGGATGAAGTAGAGCGGGAACAGCAGCGACGCACCGAAGAAGGCGAGCGCGAACAGCATCATCGCGATCACGGCGACGGTCATGTTCATGTTCTTGAACAGGCGCAGCTCGACGAGCGGGTGGATGTTGCGCTTGGACAGCGCCCACGGGACGAACGCGACGATCAGCAGGATGCCGATGATCATCGGGACCATGACCTCGCGAGCCATCGCGGTGCCGTGCTCGGGGATCGAGCTGACGCCGTACAGGAAAGCGGCGAGACCCGGGGAGAGCAGCACCATGCCGAGCCAGTCGAAGGTCTCCGAGGGCTCGACGTCGTCCTTCGGGAGCACGATCCAGGCGTAGACGCCGGCGGCGATGCCGATCGGCAGGTTGATCAGGAAGATCCAGTGCCATGACACGGCGTCGATCAGGGCGCCGCCCATGATCGGGCCGAAGATCGGGCCGAGCAGCATCGGGATGCCGAGGACAGCCATCACCCGACCGATGCGCTCCGGGCCGGCGGCGCGGGTCAGGATCGTCATGCCGAGCGGCATCAGCATGCCGCCGCCGAGGCCCTGCAGGACGCGGAACAGCACCAGCATCTCGAGGCTGGTGGCGGTGGCGCAGAGCACCGAGCCGGCCGTGAAGAGGAAGACGGCGAGGAGGTAGAGGCGCTTCGTGCCGAAGCGGTCGGCTGCCCAGCCGGTCAGGGGGATCACCGAAGCGAGGGCGAGGGTGTAGCCGGTCATCGTCCACGCGACGGCGGCCGCGGTGGCGTTGAACTCCTCCTGGAAGGTGTTCAGCGCGACGGAGACGACGGTGATGTCGAGGATCGACATGATGGCGCCGAGGACGACGACGCCCGCGACCATGAGAACGCCCTTGTCGAGCTTGTCACTGCTGTCAGTCGGGCCGGTCGGGCCGGACTGTGTCTGGATGTCGGTAGTCACTCGCCAAGGTTATTGATTGAATCCGACAACTACCCAATCATTATTGCGGTGCTCTTGGTCACCCCTCGGGGTGACGCGTCGGGCGCTGGCACGCCGCTCAACCGCCTCAGGCGAGCAGGGACTCGATCCGGCCGGTGATCTGCGCGTCGTCGGGCTTGATGCCCGGGTTGAAGCGGGCCACGACGGCACCGTCGGCGCCGATCAGGAACTTCTCGAAGTTCCACTGCACGTCACCTGTCTCACCCTTCTCGTTGGGCGTCTCGACGATCTGCGAGTAGATCTCGTGACGGTCGTTGCCGTTCACCTCGACCTTCTCCGACATCGGGAAGCTCACGCCGTAGGTCGCCGAGCAGAACTCCGCGATCTCCTCGCTGCTGCCCGGCTCCTGCCCGCCGAACTGGTTGCACGGGAGGCCGACGACGGTGAAGCCGCGATCGGCGTACGTCGCCTGCAACTGCTCGAGGGTGGAGTACTGCGGCGTCAGGCCGCACTTGCTCGCCACGTTGACCAGCAGGGCGGGCCGGCCTCCGGTCAGGTCGCGCAGCGTGCCGGGAGTGCCGTCGAGGCGGGCCAGTGGTGCGTCGAGGATGCTCATGGACGCGAGGCTAGCCGTCGGCTCCACGGCGAGGGAACTTGCTGTCGGTCCCGCCCGTTAGCCTCCTTCGTGCCCGCGGATGTCGTCGGCGGTGCGCGGTGATGGTGGAGGTAGTGCGTGAGCTTTGTGCCGGTGACCGGACCCGCGACCTTCCGCAGGGGAGAGCCGCCGCGCGACGGGCACGTCGAGTTCTCCGACGAGCGCCGCACCGTTGCGCTGCCGATCCGGGGCGCGCTGCCGGTGCTCACCCAGGCCCACAGCCGCGACGACCTGCACCCCAGCGTGGCGCTGCTGAGTGGCGCGGCCCTGCTGGGCATGCGACTCGTCGCGGCCGGCAAGTTCGGGCCCGACCCGAGCGGACTGTCGTGGCAGGTCGCCGCCCTCGACCGAGCCGATGAGCAGCGGATCACCGACCTGGCAGCGGCCCGCGCGCATGACGGGCTCGACGCCGCGACCGCCGAGGGCATCGTCCGAGCGGTGCTCGACGCCGTCGCCGACGCGATGCCGCGGTCGGCGCCGATCGCGACCCGGCGACCGTCGATCGCGAGCGGCCAGGCCGCTCCTCGCAAGCACGCCGTCGACCCCGACTTCACCCGACGCCTGCAGGAGCGGGTCGCCCGCGCCCGGGCCCGGTCGAGCGACGACCGGCCCCAGCTCGTCTCGATCGCAGTGAGGATCGAGGCGGACGAGGACGAGCTGGTCGCCGGCGCCGTCCGCGTCGTGCTCCAGGTGCACTCGTCGGAGAACGCCGCCCATGTCTGTGACGCCGCCGTGCTCTGGACCGAGTCCGGACCCGACGCGAGCCACGGGTTCGGCGACCGCGCGCGCACGCACGCCAGCATCGCGCTGCGAGCGGCCGCCGACGCGTGGCCGGTGCTCGAGCGCTTCCTCGAGCTGCGGGTCCCCGACGAGCTGACCCTCGACACCGACGAGCTCGTCAGCCTGCTCGACTCCGGCGTCACCGCGCTGAAGGACGCCGGCGTCGACGTGCTCTGGCCGCGCCACCTCGACCGCGACCTGACCGCGAAGGTCGAGCTCACCGAGGCACGCAAGGGGCCCAAGCGTGAAGAGGCGCTGCAGACCGGACTCTTCGGACCGGAGGCCCTGTTCGGCTTCCAGTGGCAGCTCGCCCTCCACGGCGACGCGCTGACCGAGGAGGAGATGGACCTGCTCGCCGGAGCAGCCACGCCGATCATCAAGATCCGCGACAACTGGACCGTCGTCGACCCGGCGATGCTCAAGCGCGCCAAGCGCCGGCTGATCCGCACGGTCCAGCCGGCTGCCGCACTGGCCGCGACGCTGACCAACGTCGTGCAGATCGAGGACGTCGAGCACGAGGCGATCGTCGGCGCCTCCCTGCTCAAGGTCCGTGACCGGCTGCAGGCCGCCGGCACGCGCGAGCCCGTCGCCGTACCCTCCGGACTCGCCGCGACCCTGCGCGACTACCAGCGGCAGGGCCTGACGTGGATGGCCGAGCTCACCGACCTCGGGCTCGGCGCCTGCCTGGCCGACGACATGGGGCTCGGCAAGACCGTGCAGGTGATCGCGCTGCACCTGCACCGCGGCAACGGCCCCACGCTCGTCGTCTGCCCCGCCTCGCTCCTCGGCAACTGGGAAGCCGAGATCCGGAAGTTCGCGCCGGGCGTCGCCGTACGCCGCTTCCACGGGTCGGCGCGGAGCCTCTTCGCGATCGAGAGCGGGTTCGTGCTCACGACGTACGGCACCATGCGCCGCGACGCCGCCGCGCTGGCCGAGGTCCGGTGGGACCTGGTGGTCGCCGACGAGGCGCAGCACGTGAAGAACGCGCAGTCGTCGACGTCGCGGGCGCTGCGGACGATCCCGAGCGCGGCCCGCGTCGCACTCACGGGCACGCCCGTGGAGAACAACCTCACCGAGCTGTGGGCGATCCTCGACTGGGCGATCCCCGGGCTGCTCGGCAGCCGCAACGCCTTCCGCAAGGTGTGGGCCGCGCCGATCGAGGCGGGTGTCGACCCGGCAGTGACGAGGCGCTTCGCCGACCTGATCGGGCCGTTCCTGCTGCGCCGGCGCAAGTCCGACCCCGGCATCGCACCGGAGCTGCCGCCCAAGACCGAGACGGATCACTGGCTCGGCCTGACCCGCGAACAGGTCGTCCTCTACGAGACCTACGTCCGCGACTGCATGCGCCGGATCGAGGAGGCAGACGAGGAGACCCGCCGCGGGCTCGTGCTCAAGCTGCTCACCGGCCTCAAGCAGATCTGCAACCACCCCGCCCACTTCCTCAAGCAGACCAACCCCAAGCTCGCCGGCCGCTCCGAGAAGCTCGACCTGCTCGACGAGCTGATCGGCACGGTGCTCGCCGAGGAAGGCGCCGTCCTGCTCTTCACCCAATACGTCGCCATGGCCCGCCTGCTCGAGCAGCACCTCACCAAGGCCGGGGTCACGCACCAGTTCCTGCACGGCGGCACGCCGGTCGCGGAGCGCGAGCGGATGGTCGCGCGCTTCCAGGAGGGCGAGACCCCGGTGTTCCTGCTGTCGCTCAAGGCCGGCGGCACCGGGCTCAACCTCACCCGCGCCGACCACGTCATCCACGTCGACCGCTGGTGGAACCCCGCCGTCGAGGACCAGGCCACCGACCGGGCCCATCGCATCGGCCAGACCAAGCCGGTCCAGGTGCACCGCTTCATCACCGAGGGCACGATCGAGGAGAAGATCGCCGAGCTGCTGGCGCGCAAGAAGTCGCTGGCCGACTCCGTGCTCTCCGCCGGCGAGACCGCGCTGACCGAGCTCAGCAACGACGACCTGCGCGACCTCGTGACCCTGCGGAAGACCGACTGATGTCCGGCGTCACCCACCCGCGGTTCGCGCCGAGCCGCGGCCGCGTCGGTGGCACGTGGTGGAGCAAGGCCTTCCTCCGCGCGGTCGAGGAGGCGGCGTTCTCGTCCGCCGAGCTCAAGCGCGGGCGCGCGCATGCCCGGGGCGGCGACGTCGGCTCGATCACCGTCGGCAACGGCACCTTCGTGGCGGCCGTGGTCGACCGCGACGACGCCTTCACGGTCACCGGCACCGTGCCGGTGCTGGCCGAGGGCGACCAGTCCGTCCTCGTCGAGCTCATCGCGGCCGAGGCCGGCCGCATCGGCGCCCTGATGTCGGGCGAGCTCCCGCACCCGTTCGTCGAAGCGGTCGAGGAGGCCGGCGTCGAGCTGCTGCCGTACGGCGGCGAGCTGGGCTCGGCCTGCACGTGCGACGCCTGGCTGGATCCCTGCCCGCACGCGCTGGCCGTCCTCACCCAGCTCGGGTGGCTGGTCCAGCGCGATCCGTTCGTGCTCTTCCAGCTGCGCGGACTACCGCGCGACGAGGTGCTGGCGCGGCTGCATGCCCTCAGTCTGGCCGGGCATCGATCCCGGGCAGCACACGCCGATGCGGTGGGCCATGACACCACGGACCACCGCATCGATGAAGACATCGACGATCTCGCGATCGCCGAGGAGGCCGCCCTCCGCGCCGCCCGCGACCTGGCCCAGCTGCTGGCCGGACCGCCGAGCGACTAGGCCTTCGCGGGCTCCGTGGTCGCGACCGGGCGGGCGCCGAGCTCCTCGTCGAGGCGCAGCAGGCCGGGGCCGTCGTCCTTGATCATCGTCACGCGACCGACGATCTCCTTGACGGTCGCCTCCTCCTCGATCTGCTCCGACAGGAACCAGTTGAGGAGCGGACGGGAGTCGAGGTCGCCCTCGGCCTCGGCGATGCGGTAGAGGCCGCGGATCGACTCCGAGACCTTCTCCTCGTGCACGAGCGCCGACTTGAAGGCGTCGAGCACGGACTTCACCGCCACCTTGGGGGCCGTGGTGGAGCCGATGACCGGGTGGTTGTCACGGTCGGCCACGTGGTCGATGAACTTGTTGGCGTGGACGATCTCCTCGTCCGCCTGGTGACGCAGCCACGCGGCCATGCCGGGCAGGTCCATGAGCTCGAGCTCGATGGCGAGCTGGCGGTAGACGAGGGAGGCCTGGAACTCCAGGGTGATCTGGGCGTTGAACGCCTTTTCGAGTTTCGCGCTGAGCTTCATGCACTCGACCCTATCGGGTCACGATCGGGTGGCAGCAGCGCGCCGACGGCCATCTCCTTGAGGAGATCGTGCATCTGGGCGTCCGGGATCAGCCCACTGTGCGGGGTCGAGTTGAGCAGCCCGAAGGCGGCGTGCGCCATCGCCCGGGCGCGCTCTCGGGGCAGCCCGCGGTGCACGCGCTCGAGCTGGTCGGCCCACACATCGACGTACGCACGCTGCAGGCTGCGGACCCGCTCGCGTGCCGCCTCCGGCAGCGACGACCAGTCGCGATCCTGGACGACGATGAGCGCGCGGTGCTCGAGCGCGAACTCGATGTGCCACTCGACCAGCGCCTCGATCGCGGAGGTCTCGTCCGGCGCGGCCTGCGCGCGCGACGTCCCCTCGGCGAGCAGCCGCTCGCTGATGGAGACCAGCATCTCGGCGAGCACGGCGTCCTTGCTGGGGAAGTGCTTGTAGAGCGCGGGCCCGGAGATGCCGCACGCCGCCCCGAGCTCGGCCACCGAGACTCCGTGGAAGCCGCGGTGTGCGAACAGGTCGGCGGCGATGTCGAGGATCTGTTCCCGCCGGCTGGTCATGCCCAGAGGTTAGCGCTCGTTAACTCACCCGAGCGGGACCCCGGTCCTTGACAGCGGTGGGCCGGACCCCCCGGCACGGCCCACCGCATTCCCCAATGACGCATCCGCACGTCTGGTCAAAGTGTGTGCCACCGGTCTGCTCGGGGTCAGTGGTGCCAGCACCACACTTGCCATGGCCGCGCGCACAACAGTGGTGCCCGCTCTACCGACCAGGGCGTCGGTGCGTGGTTAGGCTGCGCTCGTGCAGACCATCCGTCTCGTGCTGGCCGAAGACGGCGACCTGCTGCGAGCGGGCGTCCTCGCGCTGCTCGCGGGCTATGACGACATCGACGTCGTGGCCACGGCGACCAGCCTGCCCGAGCTGTTCGCGGCGGTCGATGCGCATGGACCCGATCTCGTCCTGACCGACATCCGGATGCCGCCCGACTTCACCGACGAGGGGATCAGGGCGGCCAGCCAGCTGCGCCGGACCCACCCGGAGATCGGGGTGGTGGCGCTGACGCAGTACACCGACGTCGAGTATGCGCTGGACCTCGTGCGCGAGGGCAGTGACGGTCGGGGCTATCTCCTCAAGGAACGAGTGGCCGATGTCGACGAGCTCGTCTCGGCCATCCGCGTCGTCGCCGCTGGCGGTTCGGTGATCGACCAGCTCGTCGTCGACGCCCTGGTCGCGACCAGCACGCGCCGCTCCGACTCGGTGCTCGATCGGCTGACGCCGCGTGAGCTGGAGGTGCTCGCCATGGTGGCCCGTGGGATGACCAACGCGGCGATCGCGGCCGAGCTCGTCGTGACCGACCGTGCGGTGGAGAAGCACATCAACTCGATCCTCAGCAAGCTCGACCTGCCTGCGGACGCGTCGGTCCATCGGCGCGTTGCCGCCACCCTGGTCTTCCTCAGCGAGGCCGGTGTCGGCGGCCTCAGGCAGCGTCGATGACGCGACTCGTCCCGCGGTGGTCGGGGGCCGACTCCAACCTCGCGTGGCTGATGCGACTCAACTTCATCGCGTTGACGGTGTCGTTCGTCATCCTGGGTACCGCCTACACCCTCGGCTTCCGCCACACCGCGGTGCTGATCGACCTGGGGGCCATGACCCTGGCGGAGGTCCTCCTCCTCGCCTCACTGCCGTTGACGCACCGCTACGGCAACGTCGCCTGCATCCTGGCGCTGACCCTGTCGGCGACCGGCTTCTCCGTCGCGGGCACCTGGAGCACCCCCAACCTGGTCGCGCTCACGACGATCCTGATGCTGATCCCGCTCCTCGTCGGTTTCCCGTACGCCTCGCGCGGCTGGCTCTACGTGCTGATGGCCAACGCGGTCATCGGCAGTGCGGCTCTCGCCGCGCTCTCGGAGTGGCGGCGGATCACCAACATCCATGAGGGCTGGGTCGTGAACGCGATCGTCATCGGGTCCGCCCTGCCCGGCACCTATCTGATCGTCATCTTCCTGGTGCGCAACGCCTACCAGCGCCTCCAGGAACAGTCGGACCAGCTGCGCCAGTCGCGCACGCGTGTGGTCGAGGTCGCCGACGCGGCCAGGAAGAGCCTCGAGCGCGACCTGCACGACGGAGCACAGCAGCGGTTGCTGGCCATGAGCGTGACCATCGAGCGCGCCCGCAAGGAGCTGGCCGCCCGGCGTACGGCCCCGGCCGAGGCGCTGCTGCTGCAGCTGTCCCACGACAACCTCGAGGTGCTCAGCGAGCTGCGGGAGCTGGCGCGCGGCATCTATCCGCCGCTGCTCACCGAACGCGGCCTGGTCGCCGCGATCCAGTCCGCTGCCCGCCGCTCGGTCGTGCCCGTCACCCTCGACGCGGACTCCTTCCCCCGTCCGGCGCAGCAGATCGAGGTGGCGGCCTACTTCTGCATCATGGAGGCGCTGACCAACGCGGCGAAGCACTCCGGTGCCACCGACGTGCACATCACGGTGCGCGGGACCCCGCAGCTGACCTTCACCGTCAGCGACAACGGCCGCGGCTTCGATGCCGGGTCCGTGGCGATCGGCGGGCTGCTCGGCATGGAGGCGCGCGCCGCCGCGGCAGGCGGGACGATCTCCCTGGACACGGCTCCGGGTCGCGGGACCAGCCTGACCGGGACCTTCCCACTGGACGTCGTAGGTTAACGATCGCTAACCTGCCGGAGTGACTGTCGATCCAGCTCCCCCGGACGCCGTACCCACCATGCGTGACCTCGTCGACGACCTGCGCGAGCGGCTGGCGCTGGTCCGCCGGGGTGGCTCCGAGGCCGCACGGACCAAGCACACCGACCGCGGCAAGCTGCTGGTGCGCGACCGCGTGGACCGGTTGCTCGACCCGGGCAGCCCGTTCCTCGAGCTCAGTCCCCTCGCGGCCACCGGGATGTACGGCGGGGACAACGCCGTACCCGCGGCCGGGGTCGTCACCGGCATCGGCCGGGTCGAGGGTCGTGAAGTGGTGATCGTCGCCAACGACGCCACCGTCAAGGGCGGCACCTACTACCCGATGACAGTGAAGAAGCACCTGCGCGCGCAGACCGTCGCCAGCGACAACCACCTGCCCTGCATCTACCTCGTCGACTCGGGCGGCGCGTTCTTGCCGATGCAGGACGACGTCTTCCCCGACCGTGAGCACTTCGGCCGGATCTTCTTCAACCAGGCCAACCTGAGCGGTCGCGGCATCCCGCAGATCGCCAGCGTCATGGGCTCCTGCACCGCCGGCGGCGCCTACGTCCCGGCCATGAGCGACGAGTCCGTGATCGTGAAGAACCAGGGCACGATCTTCCTCGGCGGCCCGCCGCTGGTGAAGGCCGCGACCGGCGAGATCGTCACGGCCGAGGATCTCGGCGGCGGCGACGTGCACGCCCGCAGGAGCGGGGTCGTCGACCACCTCGCCGACGACGACGCGCACGCGCTGCGGATCGTGCGCAGCATCGTCGCGACCTTGCCGACCTCGACGGTGGCCGGTCGCGGGCCCGACGCCGAGGTCGAGGAGCCGCACGAGCCCCCGGAGTCGCTCTACGACGTCGTGCCCACGGACACCCGCACGCCGTACGACGTCCGCGAGGTCATCCGCCGCATCGTCGACGGCAGCCGCATGCACGAGTTCAAGAAGCTGTACGGCGAGACGCTGGTGACCGTCTTCGCGAAGATCCACGGCTACGACGTCGGCATCATCGCCAACAACGGCATCCTCTTCAGCGAGTCGGCGCTCAAGGGCGCGCACTTCATCGAGCTGTGCAACCAGCGCGGCATCCCGCTGGTCTTCCTGCAGAACATCTCCGGCTTCATGGTCGGGCGGGAATACGAGAACCGCGGCATCGCCCGCGACGGCGCCAAGCTCGTCACCGCGGTCGCGTGCAGCGTCGTGCCGAAGTTCACCGTCGTCATCGGCGGCTCCTTCGGCGCCGGCAACTACGGCATGTGCGGGCGCGCCTACGACCCGCGCTTCCTGTGGATGTGGCCCAACGCGCGCATCTCGGTGATGGGCGGGGAGCAGGCGGCCGGCGTGCTCGCCACCGTGCGCACCGACCTGGAGAACGACGAGCAGGTCGAGGCGTTCAAGGCTCCGATCCGCGAGCAGTACGAGACCCAGGGCTCGCCCTACTACTCCACCGCGCGACTGTGGGACGACGGCGTCATCGACCCCGCCGACACCCGCCGCGTCCTCGGCATGGGACTGGCGGTCGCCGCGCGCGTGCCGGTCCCGGCTCCCAACTACGGCATCTTCCGAATGTGAGTTCTTCCCCATGACGTTGTCCACTCCTCCGCTTGGCTCCCCCGTGAACAACGCCTCGGGGACCCCGAAAGGCCGGACATGAAGACCCTCCTCATCGCCAACCGCGGCGAGATCGCCCTGCGCATCATGCGCACCGCCAGCGCGCTCGGCATCCGCACCGTCGCGCTGCACACCGCGAACGACCGGGACGGGCTGCACGTGCGCGCCGCCGACGACGCGGTCGAGGTGTCGAGCTATCTCGACATCGACGCCATCGTCGCGGCCGCCCGTGGGGTCGGCGCCGACGCGATCCACCCCGGCTACGGGTTCCTCTCCGAGCGCTCCGCCTTCGCCCGCGCCATCGAGGGCACCGACGGCCTCGTGCTCGTCGGCCCGAGCGCCGACGTGATGGACCGGATGGGCAAGAAGGACGCCGCACGCGAGATCGCGATCGCCGCGGGCGTCCCCGTGGTGCCGTCGTATTCGCTCGACGCGGACTCATCGACGTACGCCTATCCCGTCCTGGTCAAGGCCGCGGCCGGCGGCGGCGGCAAGGGCATGCGCATCGTCCGGAGCCAGGGCGAGTACGCCGCAGCGCTGGCCGCCGCGAAGCGCGAGGCGCTCACGGCGTTCGGCGACGACACGATCCTGATCGAGAAGTACGTCGAGCACGGCCGGCACATCGAGGTGCAGGTCTTCGCCGACGCGCACGGGAATGTCGTGCACCTCTTCGAGCGCGACTGCTCGACGCAGCGCCGGCACCAGAAGGTGCTGGAGGAGGCACCGGCCCCGACGATCACCGCGGCCCAGCGGGAGGTCATCACGACCAGTGCGGTCAACCTCACTCGCGAAGTCGGCTACACCAATGCCGGCACGGTGGAGTTCCTCCTCGACTCGGACAGCGGCGAGGTCTACTTCCTCGAGATGAACACCCGGCTGCAGGTCGAGCACCCGGTCACCGAGGCGATCACCGGCCTCGACCTGGTCGAGGAGCAGCTGCGCATCGCCGCGGGCGCTCCGCTGTCGGTGCGCCAGGAGGACCTGTGGGTTCACGGGCACGC